>JBEPXG010000050.1:0-7977 GCA_041642015.1 Halanaerobiales bacterium | reverse complement strand
AACCCTAGCAGTTATTGGAATAATATCCGCTATAGCATTATCTTTTGTTTATCAATGGACAACTCCATATATTGAAGAACATCAAGCTCAAGCTCAAAGAGAAGCAGTAAGATCTGTATTACCACAGGCAGAGGAGTTTGAAGAAATAAATAAAAATGGGAAAACATTTTATGAAGGTTATGATTCTGCTGGTAATAGAATAGGTGTTGCAATGATTGCTTCTGGTCCTGGTTACCAGAATGTGATTGAAATAATGATTGGTGTTAATGTTAATAATAATACAATTTATGGTATTCAAATATTAACTCATGAAGAAACACCTGGTTTAGGTGCTAGAATAAGAAGTGAAGAATATAAAAGTAATTTTGAGGGTAAACCTTTTGGAGAATATAATGTAGTTAAAAGAGAAGCGCAAAATGATATGGAAGTAGAAGCAATTGCTGGTGCAACTATATCATCTCAAAGTGTTACAAGAATTGTAGAAAAGGCTGTTAATGATATTCAAACGGCTTATGGGGGTGGGGCATAATGGTTAAAAAACTTTTAAAAGATTTTAAAAATGGTCTTTGGAGAGAAAATCCGATTATAGTATTGGTTATAGGTATGTGTCCTACATTAGCTGTTACAAATACTGTTGAAAATGGCTTAGCTATGGGAATTGCTACCTCATTTGTTTTATTATCATCTGAAATAGTAATTTCAATGTTTAAAAAGTACATACCAAACAATGTTAGAATACCTAGTTTCATATTAATAATTGCTACTTTTGTAACTTTTACCGATTATTTTCTTAAAGCATTTTTTCCAGATATTGCTGCTTCATTAAGTTTGTTTATACCACTTATTGTTGTTAACTGTTTAATATTAGGACGTCAAGAAGCCTTTGCTTCAAAAAATCCAACTCATAGAGCAATTGCAGATGCATTAGGTATGGGTTTAGGGTTTACTTGGGTCTTGGTATTATTGAGTGCAGTAAGAGAATTTTTCGGTATGGGTTCAATTTTTGGATTTGAATTATTAGGTAGTTGGTATGAACCAATGGTAATCATGGTTTTACCAGCTGGTGCATTTATTACCTTAGGTATATTAGTAGGTTTAATGAATGTAATCAAAAGGAGGGGTAATTAATGGAAGAATTACGAGTAGTAATTTTAGTTTTTATTAGTACAGTATTAATTAATAACTTTATCTTAGTAAAGTTTTTAGGAATATGCCCCTTTTTAGGAGTTTCAAAACAGGTTGAAACAGCATTTAGTATGGGAATGGCAACAACATTTGTTATGACATTAACTGCTGCAGCAACTTGGTTGATTAATACATATATACTTGAAGCTTTAAATTTACCATTTTTAAGATATGTATCATTTATTATTGTAATAGCATCATTAGTTCAATTTGTTGAAATGTTTATTAAGAAATCTAGTCCAGTATTATATAAAGCTCTTGGAATATTTTTACCATTAATTACAACAAATTGTGCTATTTTAGGGTTAGCATTACTTATACCACTAAATGGATATAATTTTATTACTAGTGTTGTTTTTGGATTAGGTGCAGGAATTGGTTTCACTTTAGCTATAGTACTAATGGCTGGCTTAAGAGAAAGATTAGAGTTTAGTGATGTGCCTAAAACACTTCAAGGTGTACCAATTACATTAATAATAGCTGGACTTATGGCAATGGCATTTATGGGTTTTTCTGGATTAATATCAATTTAATATATAATTGTTGGAGGTGTCAGTGTGGATTCTATATATATATATTCTATTCTAAGCATGGGAGGAATTGGAGCAATATTAGCTTTAGGTTTAGGACTAGCTTCAAAAAAATTCCATGTGGATGTTGATGAAAGAATCCAACAGGTAGAAGAAGTTTTGCCAGGTGCAAACTGTGGTGCTTGTGGTTATGCAGGTTGTAGTAGCTTTGCTGAAGCAGTTATTAATGGTGAAGCAGAGATTACTGGTTGTCCTGTTGGTGGAGAAGTAGTTGCAGAAAAGATAGCAGAAATATTAGGAGTTGAAGGAGAAACAAATGAAACAGTAAAAGCTCAACTCTTATGTGGGGGCGGAATAAAAGAAACTAAAAAGATTTCTGAATATAGTGGAATACAGACCTGTAAAGCTGCTGAGTCAATTAATGGAGGAACAAAAAGTTGTCAATATGCTTGTATGGGTTTTGGAGACTGCATGGAAGTTTGTCCTTTTGATGCAATAAAGATGAGTGAAAATGGTCTTCCAATTATAGATAAACAAAAGTGTACAGGTTGTGGAAAATGTGTTGTGGCTTGTCCAAAAAACATAATCACATTAGCTCCTGAAGATAAATTAAATCATATTAGATGTTCATCACATGATCCGGGTAAAGTTGTTACAAAAATATGTGAAGTTGGATGTATAGCTTGTACTTTATGTGCAAAAGCATGTCCTGTTGATGCAATAACAATGGAAGATAATCTTGCTGTAATTGATTATGATAAATGTATAAACTGTGGAATTTGTTCTGAAAAATGTCCGACAGGTACTATTGAATTTAATGGTCGGTTAATAGAGAAAGTTGTTATCACTGATAAATGTGTTGGTTGTACAAGATGTGCTAAGGCTTGTCCTGTAGATGCAATAGACGGTGAATTAAAAGAAGTACATGAAATTGACCAAGACAAGTGTGTTCAATGTGGATTATGTGCTGAAGTATGTAAAGTAGATGGAGCTATTACTGTTACATATAAAGATGAGAATGAAAATTAAAATTATATATTTAAATATTTTTAAAACCGAGCTAAAAATGGCTCGGTTTTAATTATATAATAAAATAGACATTTACCTAAAAAAATGTTAAAATGATAACGATTAGGAGTGGGGATTCAATTGGAGAATATTAACAAGTACATGACAAATTATGACAAAATATTGATTTTATTAATTATAGTATTTTCTTTGATTATGATACTTTATCCATTTATTAGTGCATATTTAGACAATGGAGAAGACCAAAATGCTTTTATTTACATAAAAGATAGTTCACAAGAAGTCAGAAGAATTCCTCTATCTGAAACTTATCAAGATGAACCGATTATAATTGAAGCAGAAGGTCCATTAGGAATATCAATAATAGAAATTCATCAGGGAAGAGCAAGATTAAAAAAAGCTCCTGAGGAAGATCCAGCAAAAATTTGTGAAAAAACAGGCTGGATATCAAAACCAGGACCTTCAATAATATGTGTGCCTAATAAAATTTCGGTTTGGATTGAAACTGAAGATTCCGATTTAGATGCTATATCTTGGTAATTTTAATTATTTTTACTTAAAGGAAATACTTTATTTTTGTTGAAATAATTAAAATAAACCTTTAATTTTTGAATATAAAAAGTGAGGTTATAATTAGATGCGAACTAGGAAAGTTGTAATAATTTCATTATTAGTTGGTTTAGGTTTAGTACTACATTTAGTAGAAAACATGATACCACTTTCATTTTTGATTCCAGGAGCCAAATTAGGGTTAGCAAATATTGCTAATCTATTAGGGTTGATTCTATTTGGTTTTTTTGCTGGTTTACAAATTCTTTTGTTAAGAATTTTTTTGGGGTCAATTTTAGCGGGTACATTTATGACAATAAATTTTTATTTAAGTTTAAGTGGAGGATTATTAGGTTATTTAATAATGAGTTTGTTTTTTTATTATTTAAGAGAAAAGTTTAGTATTATAGGAGTAAGTTTGGGAGGAGCAGTTTTTCATAATATTGGTCAGATTATAACAGCGTACATTATTATTTCTAATACAGCTATATTTTATTATCTTCCTTATCTTATTCTTTTAGCTTTACCAACAGGAGTTGGTATAGGGTTAGTAACAATATTTACCTATAATTATCTTCCAAGAGAACTTAAAAGGATTGATGTTTAATGATAGATAAAAAAATAATATTAGCATCTTCATCTGATCGAAGAAAAGATTTGTTAAATAGATTAAAAATTAAATATACATCAATGCCTAGTAAAATTGATGAAAGTAAGTTTGAACATGAAAGCCCTGAAAAAATGGTACAGGATTTATCATTAGCTAAAGCTTCAAAGGTGGCAGAAATTGTTGAAGATGCCCTTATTATTTCGGCAGATACAATAGTTGTATGTGAAAATAAAATTTTGGGTAAACCCCAAGATGAAGATGAAGCTTTTGAAATGTTAAACTTATTACAGAATAATAAACATTTTGTTTATACTGGTTTAGCATTAATTTCTGCTGATGATAATATGCATTATCTAGATTTTGATATTACAGAAGTTTTTATGCGTAAGATAGATAAAGAAGAAATAGAAAGATATATTAAAACTGGAGAACCAATGGATAAAGCTGGTTCCTATGCTATACAAGGTAAAGGTGGTATTTTTGTCGAAAAAATAATTGGTTCATATTTTACTGTGATGGGTCTACCAATTCATAAATTATCAGTTGCTCTTAAAGGATTTAGTTTAGAAATAATATAGTAATAGAAAGGAGATATATCTAACAATTAATTCAAATATTAAATATACTATTAAAGATTTACCAGTAGATAAAAGACCTAGAGAAAAAATGTTAAAGTTTGGACCAAAAAGTTTAAGTACTGAAGAGCTAATAGCTTTAATTATTAGAACTGGGAATAAATCAGATACCGCAATTGAACTAGCGAATAATTTAATAAATAAAGCTAAAGGATTAAGAGGTGTAATTGATTTTACACCAGAAGAATTCATGGAATATAAGGGGATTGGTAAGGCTAAAGGAACACAACTTTGTGCAGTAATTGAGTTAAGTAAAAGAATTAATCAATCTAAATATCAAGATGATATTAGAATTAATTCACCAGATAATGTGGTTTCATTAATGATGTCTGAATTGAGATATTTAAAACAAGAACATCTATATGCAATACTACTAGATGTCAAAAGTAAGATGATTGGTAAAATATTAATTTCAAAGGGTGGCTTATCTAGTTCAATTGTTCATCCTCGTGAAGTTTTTAAATTAGCTATCAAAAAAAGTAGTGCTTCTGTAATTTTAGTTCATAACCATCCCAGTGGTGAACCAAATCCAAGTAATGAAGATATTAAAATAACGAAAAGATTATATTCTGTTGGAGAAATCATAGGAATTGAAATTCTTGATCATATAATTATTGGTGATGGAAAATATATTAGTTTAAAAGAAAAAAATATTTTTTGAAAGTAATAGAAAGGGGAGTTTAATTTGTTTAATTTCTTAAGTGCACCTTTTTCCCGTGATATGGGAATAGATTTAGGTACAGCAAATACATTAGTTTATGTAAAAGGAAAAGGTATAATAATTAGGGAACCATCTGTTGTAGCATTAAAAGAACGTGATAAAAAAATATTAGCAGTAGGTAATGAAGCTAAGAATATGATCGGGAGAACCCCTGGTAATATAAAGGCAGTTAGACCAATGAAAGATGGTGTAATTGCAGATTTTGATGTTACAGAAACAATGTTAAGACATTTTATAAGAAAAGCTCATAAAAGAAATAGATTAGTTAGACCAAGAATTATTATTTGTGTACCTTCCGGGGTTACTGAAGTAGAAAAGAGAGCAGTTATTGATGCAGCACTCCAAGCAGGAGCTAGAAGTGCTTTCTTGATCGAAGAACCAATGGCAGCTGCTATTGGAGCAGGACTACCTATTCATGAACCTACTGGAAATATGATTGTTGATATAGGAGGAGGAACTACAGAAGTTGCTGTAATTTCTCTAGGAGGCATTGTTACTAGTAGTTCAATTAGAATTGGTGGAGATGAAATGGATGAAGCAATTTCACAATATATTAAGAAGAATTATAAGTTAATGGTAGGTGAAAGAACTGCCGAACAAATTAAAATTGATATTGGAACAGCTACTGGAGATAATGGAGATTTAACAAAAGAAATTAAGGGTAGAGACTTAGTAAATGGTTTACCAAAAACAATTACAATAAATTCTAATGAAATTAAAGAGGCTTTAAAAGAACCTGTAAATAGTATTTTAAATGCCGTAAAAAGAACATTAGAAAAAACTCCACCTGAATTAGCGTCTGATGTCATGGGTAGAGGTATTATACTAACCGGTGGAGGAGCTTTATTACATGGATTAGATGATTTATTGATCGAGGCCACACAAATGCCTGTTTATTTAGCAGAAAACCCACTAGATTGTGTAGTAAATGGTACAGGAAATGCTTTAGAAGAGTTAGATAAAATCAAGGATTTATTAATAACCCCAAAAAAATTATCATAGGGGGAATATAAATTGAATAATAAAGGAAAAATAGTATTAATAGCGGTTATTTTAGCTTTAGTCATTATAGTTGCTTCCCTTTATTTTTTTGATATTCATATATCATATTTTCAATATATAGAAAAAGGCGTATATAATTTAATAAGTCCTGTTATAGAATATTTTACTTATATATATGACAGTACAGTATCTTATTGGCAGGGTGTGTTAAATGTAGATGAAGTAATGGAAAAAAATAAAGAATTAGAAAAAGAAGTTTCCTTACTAAAAATTGAAAACATGGTTTTAAAAAGTTATCAAAGAGAGAATAAAAGATTAAGAGAATTATTATCATTTAAAGATCATGTTAACTTTGATACTTTAGGTGCTACTGTAATTGGTTTTAGTCCATCATTATGGGAAAACAAAATCATAATTAATAGAGGTTCAAATGATGGAATAAGAAAAAAGATGCCTGTAATTAGCTATAATGGTTCTTTGGTAGGAAGAATAGATTATGTAGGTTCAAGTACATCACAAGTATCATTAATCTATGATCCTGAATTTATTGTAGGTGGTATTGTACAAAGAAATAATTCAAGAACTATTGGTATAATTAGAGGTCAACTAAATAATGATGAAGTAAATATAATGAATAAAATTTCTTGGGATTCAGATATAAAGAAAGATGATATTGTTATAACATCTGGATTTTCTAATAATTATCCAAAGGGATTACCAATCGGTAAAGTAATAAGTGTTAATCCAGATAATTATGGTCTTTCATTAAGAGCAGAAATAAAGTTATATAGTTCTATAAAAACCATAGAAGAAGTTTTAATTATTACAAATTTCTAGGAGGATTTTTTTGAATCGTAATGTAATATTTTTATTGAGTTTAATAATAGGATTAATCCTGCAGGTTACATTATTTTCTTTTTTTACACCTTGGGGAATTAAACCTGATATAATATTGGTTCTTATTATAGTTATAGCTATTTTAGAAGGACCAAAAACAGGTTTAATATTTGGTGTAATAGGAGGATTACTGCAGGATGTTTTTCTTGGTGATTTTATTTCTGTAAATACTATTATAAAAGCTCCTTTTGCTTATATAACGGGTTATTTGGAAGGACATTTCTATAAAGGTAATTTTTTATTAGCTCCTTTTATAACATTTATAGCTTCTAATATATATTATATATTAACCATAGTATTATCAGAAGAATTAATATTTAGTGTTAATTATTGGGAAACATTTATAAATGTTATGTTTCCAAGTTCAATCTATAATTCAATATTATCTTTAATTATTTATCTAATTTTTTATCAATTATTTAACTATGGTGAGGATTATTATGGAAGATAGATTAAAAGTATTAAAAATTATAATTTTAATTATTTGTATAATTCTTATCGGAAGAGCTTTCCAACTTCAAATAATTGATGGTGAGTATTACCATGATTTATCTGAGGGTAATCGTACTTCTTTTAGACCAATTAGTGCTCCAAGAGGAAAGATCATTGATAATGAGGGTAATATTTTAGTTAGTAACAAGTTATCTCATAATCTATACTTACTACCAAATGAAATACATCCAGATATTAAAATAGACGATTTAATAAAGGAGATAGCCAATTTAACTTCATTAGATTATAAGATATTAATTGAAAACTATAATTTTAGTAAACAAAATTTTAATAATCAAAACTCATATATATTAAAAAGAAATATTA
>JBEPXG010000049.1:0-8437 GCA_041642015.1 Halanaerobiales bacterium | reverse complement strand
TAATCATGTAAAAACAGCTACTAATTTTTATGCTGGATCAGATTTATATATTAATATTTCAGAAAATAGCTTTAAAATAGATCAACTAAATGAAATTGTTAATGTAGCAAGGGGTTATAAAGATGTTAAAAATATAATTTTCACATCAGATATGGTTCAAAAAGAAACTATTGAGGTAGGTGATGATGGAGAAACTACTTTAATAAAGAGAACATTAAGATCTGGGCAGAAAATTAAGAAATCTGGAAACATTGTAATTATTGGTGATATAAATCCAGGTGCTGAAGTAATAGCTGGAGGAGATATCATAGTATTTGGAAAAATAAGAGGTGTAGTTCATGCAGGAGTAAAGGGTACAAATGCTTCTGTTATAGCACTCAGATTAGAACCTACACAGCTAAGAATATCTAAAAAGATTGCAAGGCCTCCTGAAGGTGCTGCTAAAAGTAATGAGATAAAACCGGAAAGAGCATTTATTCAGGATGGACAAATTATGGTAGAAAAATTTGAAATATAAATTTATATAAAAATGGAGGGAAAAAATTGGCAGGAAAAGCATTAGTAATTACTTCGGGAAAAGGTGGAGTTGGTAAAACAACAACTGTAGCAAACATTGGCACAGCATTAGCAATGATGGAGTATAAAGTCTGCCTTATCGATGCAGATATTGGTCTGAGAAATTTAGATGTAGTTATGGGATTAGAGAACAGAATTGTATATGATATTGTTGATGTAGTTGAAGATAATTGTAGATTAGAACAAGCTTTAATTAGAGATAAACGACATAAAAATTTATTTCTATTACCAGCTGCTCAAACAAGAGATAAGACAGCTGTACAACCATCACAGATGAAAACATTAGTAGATGATTTAAAAAATGAAATGGATTTTATTATAATTGATTCTCCTGCAGGAATAGAACAAGGTTTTAAAAATGCTATAGCAGGAGCAGATGCAGCATTAATTGTAACAACACCAGAGGTATCAGCAGTAAGAGATGCTGACCGTATTATTGGTCTATTAGAAGCTGAGGGATTAAAAAATCCAGAAGTGATAATAAATAGAATTAATCCTGAAATGGTAAATAGAGGAGATATGATGAATATAGAAGATATTATAGAAATACTTGCTGTAAAGCTAAAAGGTATTGTTCCTGAGGATAGCATAATAGTTGTATCTTCTAATAAAGGAGAACCTGTAGTATTAAAGGAAAATCCAAAAGCAGGATTAGCTTTTAAAAATATAGCTAAGAGAATAACTGGAGAAGAAGTTAATTTTATTGAAATAAAAGAAGATACATTTTTTACAAAAATAAAAAAGATATTTAATTTTTCTTAATATAAGGGGGTAATTACAATCGGATTATTAGAATTTTTAGGATTTAAAAAGAAAAAAGATGAATCAAGTAAAAATGTTGCAAAGGAAAGATTACAATTTATTTTAGTACAGGATAGAATCAAATTATCACCATCAGAAATGGAATCATTAAAAAAAGATTTATTAAATGTAATGAGGAAATATGTTGATGTTGAAGATAGAGAAATTGAGATGGAAATTAATCGAGAAGACCAAATGATGGCTATGGTTGCTAATTTCCCACTCAGGAGGAAAAAGCAATAAAGGAAGTTTGCTATGTATTTAAACAAAAAAATTTTTAGAAATTTAAATCTTTATATACCAATCATAATAATTTTACTAATTGTGATTGGTTTGTTTGCCATTAGTAGTGCTGTTGAAATAAATAGAGTTGATTCAAGTGGTTTGACATATCTAAAGACACAAATAATTGCAGCAATACTAGGTATTATTTTAGCAATATTCATTCAATTTTTTGATTACAGAATTTTTAAAGAATATTATCAATTAATTTTTGGTTCAACAATTATTATTCTAATAATGACTCATATTTTTGGATCAAATATAAGTGGTGGTAGGAGAAGGATTGATCTAGGGTTCATAAATTTTCAACCATCAGAAATAACTAAAATTGTATTTATTTTAGTATTAGCTACTATATTGGACCAGAATAAAGATTTTGATGATTTAAAGGAATTAATTATACCTTTTATATATTTTCTAATTCCTTTTTCACTTATTATTTTAGAAAATGATTTGGGTACAGCATTAGTTCTTTTGGCTATCTTTATTATTATGTTATTTGTTGCAGGGGTGAATAGGAAGTTTTTATATGTTATTTTTGGTGGTGGCTTTTTATCAGTTATTCTAGTTATTACTTCACACTTGTTTTTTGGTACACCATTACCTTTTTTAAAGGACTATCAGCTTAATAGACTTATTGCTTTTATTAACCCTAATATTGATCCCCAGGGTATTGGTTATAACATTATTCAATCTAAAATTGCTTTGGGTTCAGGTCAATTTACTGGAAAAGGTCTATTTGGTGGAACTCAAAATCAACTTAATTTTTTACCTGAAAAACATACAGATTTTATTTTTTCAGTTATTGGAGAAGAGTTTGGTTTTATTGGAGCATTTGTTGTAATTGTATTATTTTTTATATTAATTTGGCAACTATTTAATATCGCAGTACAAGCAAAAGATAATTATGGTAGATTAGTTGTAAGTGGTATAATTGCTATGTTTTTTTTCCATATTGTTGAAAATATAGGTATGACAATGGGATTAATGCCTATCACAGGTATACCTCTTCCATTTATTAGTTATGGAGGTACTTCTATGGTTACATCTATTATAGCAATAGGTATAGCATTAAATATAAATATTAGAAAAAAGAAATTACATTTTTAATAAATATTGTTTTTGAGGTGTAGTATATGAATGTTAGAGATAAAATTTATGATAGATTAATAGAGGTATCAAATCCAGAAAGATATATTGGTAATGAATATAATATAATAAAAAAAGATTGGGATAAAGATAAAATAAAAGTGTTGACAGCTTTTCCTGATGTATATGAAATTGGAATGTCACATCTAGGTTTAAAG
Source organism: Halanaerobiales bacterium (assembly GCA_041642015.1). Lineage (GTDB taxonomy): Bacteria > Bacillota > Halanaerobiia > Halanaerobiales > M55B127 > M55B127. The sequence continues at coordinate 5,471 of JBEPXG010000049.1, read as the reverse complement.
ATAATTTATCATCTTTTAAATAAAGAAGATAATATTATTTGTGAAAGAACTTATTCTCCATGGCCTGATTTAGAAAAGTTACTTCGTAATGAAAAACTACCAATATTTTCATTAGAATCAGGAAGAAGTGTTGATGAGTTTGATATTTTAGCTTTTACACTTCAATATGAAATGAGTTACACAAATATATTAACTATTTTAGATTTAGCCGGCCTTTCTTTTTATAGTTCTGACAGAGGTGAAAATGATCCATTAGTAATTGGTGGAGGTTCAATAGTAAGCAATATTGAACCGGTAGCATTATTTTTTGATCTTATATTTATTGGTGAAGCAGAAAATCATATTGTTGAAATTATTAATAAATATAATAAATTAAAAAATAATGGTTTAACAAAAAATGAAATATTAACAAGATTATCTGATATTCCAGGAGTATATGTACCATCACTTTACAATATTAAATATACAGATAATGGAACAATAAAAAGTATTAATTCTAAAGATAATATTAAACCTAAGATTAAAAGACAGCTTGTTTCAAACTTAGATGAATCTTTTTATCCCGAAGATTTTCTTGTTCCATATATGGATATTGTACATGATAGAGCAACTGTTGAAGTTTCAAGAGGTTGTACAAAAGGATGTAGATTTTGTTCTGCTGGTATAACATACCGTCCAGTTCGTGAGAGAAAAAAAGATACATTGTTAAAACAAATAGATAATATATTAGACAGTACTGGATATGATGAAATATCCTTAACTTCATTAAGTACAGTAGATCATACTGAAATACAAGATCTGGTTCAAAAATTAACTGCAAAATATGAAAAAGATAATGTTAGTGTTTCATTATCTTCATTAAGAGTAGATAAGTTTTCTGTAGAATTAGCAAAAGAAGTACAAAAGGTAAGAAAGACTGGATTAACTTTTGCTCCTGAAGCAGGGACTGAGAGATTACGAAAGGTTATTAATAAAGGGGTTTCTGAAAAGAACTTGTATGAAGCTTGTGAAGCGGCCTTTAATGAAGGGTGGTCAACAGTTAAATTATATTTTATGATTGGCTTACCAACTGAGACTAATGAAGATTTGCAGGGTATTGTAGATATGGTAAACAAAGTATTGGAAATAGGTAATGAAATTAGAAAAGATAATAAAAAATCAATGAAACCAATTAGAATCAATGTCAGTGTATCTACTTTTATACCTAAAGCATCAACTCCATTTCAATGGGAACCAATGGTTGATAAAGTTGATTTAATTGAAAAAATAAAATTTTTAAGAAACAAATTAAATAAAAAGGGAATTAATTTTAGTTGGAATGATGAAAATTTATCATTATTAGAAAGTATCTTTTCTCGTGGTGATAGAAGACTTTCTGATGTTTTAATTACTGCTTGGGAAAAAGGTGCAAGATTTGATGGTTGGGGTGACTTTTTTGATATTAATACTTGGTTAGAATCTTTTAGAGAAAATAATATTAATCCCGACTTTTATTTAAGAAGAAGAGATAAAGATGAAATATTACCTTGGGATCATATTGATTTAGGATTAAATCCTAAATTTTTGTTAAATGAATACAATAAAGCTTTAAAAAACGAAAACACTTCTGACTGTCGTTTTGCTAATTGTAAGGGTTGTAATATATGTATTAACTTAGATGTGGATTTAGATATAATAGGGAATGATTATAATGTTTATAAGAGCTGAATATGAAAAAAAAGATCAACTAAAATACATTTCACATTTAGAACTCATGAATACTTTTAGAAGGAGTTTTAGACGAGCAAAATTACCTGTAAAATATTCTCAAGGATATAATCCACATATAATATTTTCTATGTCACAACCTCTTCCAGTAGGGATGATTGGTTTTCAAGAATACTTTGATTTAGAACTAAATCAAAGAATTGCTTTTGATTTAATAAAAACGGAAGTCAATAAAAAATTACCATCAGGATTAAAAATAAAAGAAATTATTGAAATTCATGAAAAAGAAAAATCACTACAAGCAGTTGTTAATACAGCTATTTATCAATATGAGATGGAGTTTGATAAAGTTCAAAAAGATAAAGATAAATTATTGAAAAATTTTTTAAATAAAGAAAAAATAGAAATTACTAGGTTTAGAAGAAATAAAGATGATAGGAAAATTGATTTAGCTCCAATGATACATGATGGTAAGATAGTTGATGATGATATTTGGGAGTTTATCATTAGTACTGGAAGCAGCGGTAATGTTAGGCCCCAAGAAGTTCTTAGAGCATTAAATATTGAAACAAAAGGTTTGATAAAAAAAGTTCCTTTAGTAAAAATTAAGAGAATAGGTCTTTTTGTAAGAAAAGATAACAAATTATATAAGCCTATAAACTCAGAAGTGTTAAAAAAAGAGGTGAAAGAGAATTGAGTAGACAGATAATTATTAATTCTTGTATAAGAGAAAAAAGAGCTGCAATTAAAGAAAATAATAATTTAATAGACCTTATGTTTGAAAGAGATACTTATGATCAAATTGTATATAATGTATATAAAGGTCGAGTACAGGATGTATTACCTGGTATGCAGGCGGGATTTGTTGATATAGGATTGGAAAAAAATGCATTTTTACATATTAGTGATGTATATCCATTATTAAACCAAGAACAAGAAAAAAAATGGAGAAATAATAATCTTTCAATCAAAGAAGTAATTCAACCTGGTCAAAAAATAATGGTACAAGTAGTTAAGGAGCCAATAGGTACCAAAGGTGCAAAAGTGACATGTAAAGTAACATTACCAGGAAGATATTTGGTATTGATGCCATTTGAAAACAGAACCGGAATTTCAAGAAGAATTAATGATAATAAAGAAAGAAATAGGTTAAAAGATATTGCTGAAGAATTAATTGGTGATGATTATGGATTAATTGTTAGAACAAATACTGAGAGTAAAGATAGAGAAATTATAGAAAATGACTTTAATTTTTTATTACATTTATGGAAAAATATTTGGAGTGACTATAAAAAGTCAAAAACACCTGCTTTAATATACAAAGATGCTGAGTTAACAAAGCAAATTGTAAGGGATTATTTAAGTCCTGATGTTAATAAAATTGTTATTGATGATGAAAAAGAATATGAAAAATTAAATGAATTAGCTGAAAAAAGTGTGCCTGGATCTCATAATAAAATACATCTTTATGAAAGAAAAACTCCTATTTTTGAAACTTATCAAATAGAGAATGAAATAAAAAAACTATGGAAACGTAAAGTATGGTTAGATTCAGGTGGTTATGTAATAATTGATAATACTGAAGCCTTAGTTTCAATTGATGTTAATACTGGAAAGTATACGGGGAAGAAAAATTTACAAGATACTGTATTTAAAACAAATCTTGAAGCTGCTGTTGAAATAGCAAGGCAGTTAAGATTAAGAGATATTGGTGGAATCATAATAATTGATTTCATAGATATGTCAATTGAGGAAAATAAAGCAGAAGTTTTAAGAGTTTTAGAAGAAGAACTTTCAAAAGATAGAACTAAAACTGCTCTTTTAGGATTAACAAAATTAGGATTAGTTGAAATTACAAGAAAGAAAGTAAGGGAAGAACTTGGAGAACTTTTCCAAAAAGATTGTCCTTACTGTAATGGAACTGGACTTGTAATGTCTGAAACCACAATGGCAATGAATATAATTAGAGAGCTCAAAAAACTTTCAACTGAAGAAAATGTTGAAGCAATTTTGCTTGAACTTCATCCAGACGTTGCAGCTGTTTTAATTGGAGCAGGTGGAGATAAATTAGCTGAATTAGAAAATGAACTTAATATGGATATCTATATTAGAGGAAATAATGAATATCATATAGAAAGTTATGAAATTATAAGTAAGGGTAGTAAAAAAGAATTAAAAAGAATGGCTCTACCAGTAAATCAAGGTGAAAAATATAATGTATATATTGAAGATACTCATCTTCATAATGAACAAGATGGGATTGCAAGATTTAAGGGATATATAATTATTGTAAAAGATGGCGGTAAATTGAAAGAACGAAATGTAGATGTTGAAATAAAAGAAGTACATCGAACTTTTGCAAAAGCAGAATTAGCCTAAATATATACGAACTAATTGTGTTGTATCCTTGACTATAAGCATAAACTATGCTAAAATAAATTGTCGGTAAAATGTGTATCTTTAAATAGATACATTACCAAAACCGCACGAAATGGGTTTGAAATGTCAATTATATTGGCTACCTAATTTTCGGCGAGTCTGAGGTAAGGGAGGTGTATGTAGTAATGTATGCAATAATTAAAACCGGAGGCAAACAGTATAAAGTTAAAGAAGGTCAAATGATAAAGGTAGAAAAGCTTAATGCTGAAAAAGGTGAAGAAGTTAAATTTGACAAGGTATTACAGTATTCTGATAAAGATGGCTTTCAGTTTGGCAAACCATATCTTGATGGTGCTGAAGTTTCCGGAAAAGTCATAGAACAAGATAAAAACAAAAAAGTGGTTGTATTGAAATATAAGCCAAAAAGACGCTATTATAAAAAGACTGGTCATCGCCAGCCTTATACAAAAGTATTAATTGAGAACATTAATGTTTAATTTTTTATACAGAAAAAATTCAACATACTGAAAGGGGGGAGTTTAATGTCTCAGAAGAAAGGTGTTGGAAGTTCTAAGAATGGTCGCGATAGCATATCGAAACGACTAGGAGTAAAAGAATTTGATGGTGAATTTGTTCCTGCAGGTAGTATTTTAGTTCGTCAGAGGGGAACTAAATTCAAACCTGGTTTAAATGTAGGAAGAGGTAAAGATGATACCCTCTTTTCTAAAGTAGATGGATATGTTAAATTTGAAAGAAAAGGTAGAAAATCACGTCAGATCAGTGTTTATACAGAAGATCAGGTGGAAGCCTTAATAAGTTAATTAACTTTAAAGAAAATCCCTCAGTACAACATGTGCTGAGGGTTTTATTGTCTTAAGAAATGGGGTAGGTGTTACAAAATGTTTGTAGATGAAGTAAAATTCAAAGTACAAAGTGGTGATGGAGGTAATGGTGTTGTAAGTTTTAGAAGAGAAAAATATGAAGCTATGGGTGGTCCTGATGGTGGAGATGGAGGCCATGGTGGTGATGTTGTACTAAAAGTTGATGAAGGTCTAAATACACTATCAGATTTTAAGTATAATAATTTCTATAAAGCACAAAGTGGTACTCATGGAAAAGGAAAAGATCAACGAGGTAAAGATGGTCAAAATTTATATTTAAAAGTTCCACCCGGAACCTTAATATATAATGATGATAATAATGAACTATTAGCAGATCTAAAAGAAGATGGCCAAGAGTATATTTTAGCTAAAGGTGGTAAAGGTGGAAGAGGTAATGCAAGGTTTAAAAAATCTACTAGAAAAGCTCCCAAATTTGCAGAAAATGGAGAAAAAGGAGAGACATTTAAGGTAAGATTAGAACTACAACTACTTGCTGATGTAGGA
>JBEPXG010000048.1:0-8443 GCA_041642015.1 Halanaerobiales bacterium | reverse complement strand
TATGGGGCAAACTGTTGACAAGGAAAGTCCGCTTTCCTTATATTATCAACTTAAACAGATAATTATAGATAAAATAGAAAGTAGAGAACTTACTGAAAATGAAAAATTACCTACTGAAAAAGAACTTTGTGACAAATATAATATTAGTAGAGCTACAGTACGCCAAGCTTTAAAAGAGCTTGAAACTGAAGATTACATATATAAAATTCAAGGTAAAGGAACCTTTGTTTCCCCAAAAAGGTATCAACAAGATTTGCTTAAATTTTATAGCTTCACTGATGAAATGAAAAAGATCGGAAAAACTCCAACCTCAAAGGTTTTAAGTTTTGAAGTTACAACACCTTCCAAAAAGATTGCTGATACTTTAGATATAAAAAGGAATGAAAAAATATATAAATTTACACGTTTGAGACTAGCTGATGATGAGCCAATGATGCTTGAAACATCATATATCCCCTATAATTTATTTAAAGGTATTAAAAAAGAAGATCTTGAAATGACTCCCCTATATACAATTTTTTTAAATGAATATGGAACAACTTTTTCAAAAGCAGAAGAAATGTTTAGGCCAACATTAATGGAAGAAGAGGAAGCTGAAAAATTGAATTATATTGAAGGAGCTCCAGCAATACTTTTAGAAAGAATAACATATAATAATAAAAATACTATTATTGAATATACTAAAAGTGTGGCTAGAGGAGATAAATTTAAGTACCATGTTGTTTTAGAGAAGTAATTTTTTTATAAAAATATGTTATGACAACATTACAATATAATGAATTGCATATTTGTGAAAGGATGATAAAAAGTGGAATATAAAACCAAGAAAGAAATATTTAGTCAGTTTGATGCGTTAGATAAAACATATCAATATTTTAATGAAAACAGTACAAAGTTAAAAACATTCTTTGATGAAAATGATTTTTCATCAATAACTTTTCTAGGAAGTGGTTCCTCATATTCTATTTGTGAATCAGCAGCATTAGTTGCAAAAATGGAATTAGATATTGATTCAAATGCAGTGGTAGCAGGAGATTTAATGTTGAACGCTCCTCACTACAAAAATATCTTAAAAGATACATTACTGCTTGCCCCCTCTAGATCAGGTAGTACAAGCGAAGTAATATTGGCAGTAAAAAATGCAAAAGAAAAATATAATATACCATGTGTTTCAATTAGTGCTAAAAAGGATTCTGACTTATCTAAGATTGCTGATCTTAATATTGAATTACCTTGGTCTTTTGATGAAAGTGTATGCCAAACTAGAACAGTTACTAATCTATATACTGCAAATTTATTATTTTTAAATTTAATGGCAAATGAATCTTTTTTAAAGGCTGATATTAAAAAAGCAATTGATTTTGGAAATAAATATCTTAAAGAAAATGAAGAAACATTCAAAAAGATTGTATCAGATTATGATTGGAATAATATATTTGTATTAGCTGATTCTGAATTAGAGGGTATTGCAAGTGAAGGTTCATTAGCATTTAAAGAAATATCTAGACTAAATTCATATTATCACCACTTATTAGATGTTAGACATGGTCCTATGGTATTAGTTAATAATAAAACTCTTGTTATTATGGCAACAAGTCCATATGGCCTAGATTATCAGTCCGAACTAATTACAGATCTTAAGAATAAAAAAGCAACAATTGTGACTAGTGGATTAAAGGAAGAAAAAATCACTGGTGTCGATCTACATATAGATTATCCAAATGTTAAATATCCTGTTAGAGGTATTTTCTTTATAATAATTAGTCAGGCAGTATCATATTATAAAGCAATAGCTAATAATATTAATCCTGATAAGCCAGAAGGACTGGATCCATGGATAAATTTGAGTTAAATATAAAAAAAGACAACTTAATTATTTTTAGTGATTTTGATGGTACCATATCCATACAAGATGTAAATGATGAGATATTTAAAGAATTTGGGGATGAATATTCACAAATAATTGAAAAAAAATTACAAAAGAACTTGTTAAGTGATAAAGAAGCAATGGAAAAACAATATGAACGTCTAGAAATGAGCAAAAAAGATTTTGAATCATTTATTTACAATAATATAGATATAGATCCATATTTTAAAGAATTCTATAAAATGATCAAAAAAAATAATATTGATTTTTCAATTATCAGTGGAGGATTTATTGAATATATTGTTATTACGTTAAATAAAGCTGATATCTCTTTTGATCATCCTATTTATGCTAGTACTATAGATTTTACAAAAGATAATACAAAGCCTAATTTTTTACATGATATTAAAGAATGTAAAGAAATATTTGGTCCTTGTGGCAACTGTAAAAATAAAATTATAAAAGAAATGGATAACAAGCAGATTGTATATATAGGTGATGGATTAACAGATCGATGTGTAGCTGATATGGCAGATCTCTTATTGGTTAAAGCTAATAGTATTTTAGAAGACTATTGTATAAATAATAATATATCCTATATACCATTTAAAACCTTTAAAGATGTTAATAATACAGTTAATGAATATCTAAAACAAAAAGAAAGTGGGTGATAAGTAAAAAAAGAAATATAATTTTTTTATACAAAAAAAGGGAGGGTAATTATGTTTAAAAAAAGTAATTTATTACTATCTATAACATTAATGGTGGGTTTATTATTAATAAGTTCAACAATGGTAATGGCACAAGATTCATTTACTTATTGGTCAATGTGGGAAAAAGGTGAACCACAACAACAGGTATTAGAACAAGCTATTAAAGATTTTGAAGAACAATATGATGTGACAGTTAATGTAAACTGGACAGGTCGTGACGTTGTAACTGCTTTAAAACCTAGATTTTTATCTGGTGAAAATATTGACATGACTGACCAATCAGGTGAAGAATTATATGGTGGGTTAGTTGCAGGTGGAGTAGCAGGTACAATGAACGATGTATTAGAAATGTCTGTTCCTAATGAAGATGCAACAGTAGAAGATGTTTTAATTGCTGAATCATATGATGCATATGTTAGAGAAGATGGTTCTTTATATATTATACCTTATAACTTTATCACATCCGTTTTTTGGTATGACAAAGTTCTATTTAATGATTTAGGTATTGAAGTACCAGAGACTTGGGATGAATTCTTAGAAATGTCAGAGACTTTAAAAGATAATAACATAGACCCAGTAGCTTTTGGTATTCAAACTGATGTTTATAGAGGATATTTCCCTTATCATGCTGCTGAAAGAATACTTGGTAAAAATGCATTAAATAATGCAGCAAGTGATCCAACAGGTGAGGCTTTTGAAGATCCACGTTGGGAACAAGTTGGAGATATATTATATCAATTCAGTAAAGAAGGTAAGGATTTATTAATGCAAGGTTATGAATCTAGTGTTTATCCAGCACCTCAAATGGACTGGGTAATGGGTATGGCTGGAACATTTTATTGTGGAACCTGGATACCTGTAGAAACTAAAGAAGCAGCTGGAGAAAACTTTGAATATGGTGCATTTAAATTTCCAACTATTGAAGGTGGAGATGGAGATCCAACTGCAGTAGAAACATATCCAATTGGTTTTAGTGTATTAAAAGATGCAGAAAATGCAGACTTAGCTAAAAAGTTTGTTGCATTTTTCTTACAAGAAAAATATGCAAAACAATGGGTAGAAGTGACTAAAAACATGACTCCAAGAGCTGGAGTAGAAGCTCCTGCTGAGTTAGCTGATGCTAAAGAATTATTAGATAATGCTAATTCTACATTTAGATTATATGATGGTGTACAAGCAGATCAACCAGAATGGTATGCAAGCGTATTCTTACCATTAGCATCTGAAGTATTATTAGGTGAAATTAATGGTGAAGAATATGCAGAAAAAATGAGAACAGAAACAATTAAGTTCTGGGAAAATAAAAATAACTAAGTTGATTGTAATTAATAAGTTTTAACAAATGAACTGACCTGGATAAACAAAAAATATACCTATTTTAAAATATATTTATTCAGGTCAGTTATAATTTTTTATGTTTATAAAATCTAAAAAAGGGGGTCAAAGAGTGAGATATAATAATAAAATTGATAGAAAACGATATAAAAAATTTATATTAGTTTCTACTATACCTGTAGTATCCTTTTATGTGATTTTTATGATTTATCCGATTTTACAAACTCTTTATTATAGTTTGTTTAAATGGTCAGGTTTTTCAAGAGATATGGAATACATAGCATTGAGAAATTACAATGAATTAATGTCTGACTCAATGTTTTTAAGTACAGTATGGAACTCTTTTAAGTATGTTTTTTTTGGTTCCATAATTATTATTACTATAACATTGCTGTTTACATATGTTATTTCAAACTATAAGTCAAAAAAACTTAAAGATTTAGTTCAGATGATATTATTTGTACCTAATACTATATCACCAGTTGCATTGGCATTACTCTGGGGGTTTATTCTTAATACAAGATGGGGACTCTTAAATGGTTTATTAGGTAAATTAGGTTTGGATTTTCTTCAAAGAGGTTGGTTAGGTGATCAATATATATTTGGTGCTGCATTATCCTTGTTAGTTTGGATTCATGTTGGATTTTTTATAATTATGTATGTTGCTGCAGCAGATAGAATACCCCCGAGTTTATATGAATCGGCTCAACTTGATGGGGCAACAACTTGGAAACAGTTTACTAAAATAACTGTTCCTTTAATGAAAGATGTTATTGAAACAAGTATGGTATTATGGACTATATTCTCATTTAAAATATTTGGTTACTTATATGTTTTCGGAGCTGGTGGAGCAGGATCAGATGCTCCAGTTGCAGTAAGAAACATTTCTGTACATTTATTCCTAACTGCTTTTGGAAAAAGAACTCCGATAAATAGATTAGCTTATGCAAGTTCAATGGCAATAGTTTTATTAATATTAGTTGCAATATTAGTATATGTAATAAGAAAGCTAATAATGTCTGGAGAAACAATTGAATATTAAAGGGGGGTTAGCAAATAATGAAATTTAAGATCTCTGAAATTCCAAAATATCTTATAAATCTATTTTTAATACTATGGATTGGTTTTACTGTTTTTATGTTCTTATGGTTGATTGTATCTTCATTTAAATCAACTCGTGAAATATATATGGGAGTATGGGCTTTACCTAAGACATTTGGTTTTGATAACTATATTAGAGTCTTAACGGATTTTGGTTTGCTTAGATTTATGTTAAACAGTGTAATTGTTGTTACAATTTCTACACTTTTAGTTTTGGTTTTATCTGCTCCAATAGCTTATTCTTTAAGTAAATTAAGTTTTCCTGGTTCTTCTTTTGTTTCAATGAGTTTTATTATAGGAATTGGGATACCTATTCAAACCATCTTTATTCCTTTATATATAATGATTAGTAAAATAAGCTTAACAGATTCTTTAGTAGGATTAACAATACTTTACACAGTAACATCACTCCCATTTACAATATATCTGCTGATGGGCTTTTTTAAAACTATACCATCTACATTAGAAGATGCTGCTAGAATAGATGGAGCCACTGCAACACAAAGTTTTATTAAAATTATGTTACCAATGGCCAGGTCTGGTATAATTTCAGCTGGAATATTTGTATTTGTAATGTTATGGAAAGAATTCTTATTAGCATTAGTATTTATTAGTACTGAAAGTTATAGTACTATTTCTTTAGGACTTTATTCTCTAATTACCAAGTTAACTTATACTGGTGATTGGGGAGGTTTATTTGCAGGTGTTGTTTTAGTAATCTTACCTTCAGTAATATTTTATGGTATCTTAGCAAGAAAGTTCATTGCAGGATTAACTGTAGGTATTGGAAAGGGTTAATAGCATAGGAGGAACTAGATTGAATAATAGAGAAAGATTTTTTAAAATACTTAATAATGAAAAAGTGGATCGAGCTCCCTTTTTTCCTGATATAACAACATGGTATGAAAATACAAGAAAAACAATCGGTGATAAAGAGATCTTTGGTCCGGGAGTATATATACCAGACAATATTGATTTTCATAATAGGAAGAGTAAACTAACTGGTAAATTTGCTGATTATACTTTTCTAGATTTCTATAGAGAATTTGATTGGGGATTACCTGTACATATTTATGATTGGTATGAGGAAGAGTATACAAATAATGTTAAAAAAATTATAAAAAGAGAAGGTAGAAAAAAATATGTAGAATATAAAACACCTATTGGGAATGTAAATAGAACATTAACAATGGGGGCAGAGGGATCTTGGGTTCCAACCGATTTTTTTATAAAAGAAAACAAAGATTTCAAAGTATTAAAATATGTTTTTAATAATAGAAAAATAACACCTAAGTTTGAAAATATTACTAAATTTTTAAAAGAAACAGAAGGTTTTGGAGTGTGTGATTTAGTAATATGGAGATCTCCTTTTGGAAAATTAGTACATGAATTTATGGGTTTTGAAGAAGTAGTTTATGGTTTACATGATGAAAGAAAAGAACTTATATTAGATTTTTTAAAGTTTATGGAAGAAAAAGATTTAGAGGTTATAAAATTAGCAGCTAAGTCACCTGCTAAAATAGTAATTATATCTGATCATGCAGATGAAACGTTAATATCACCTAGACAGTATAAAGAATACTGTATTCCATATTATCAAAAAGCATGTAAGATTTTACATGAAAACAATATGTATGTATCAACTCATTTAGATGGTAACTTTAAAAGCTATTTTCCAATCTTAAAAGATACACATTTTGATTTGTTAGATGGTTGTACACCAGCTCCAATGTTTAACTATGAAGTTGAAGAGTTGGCTAAAGTAGTTGATGAAAGTTTACACACATATTGTGGAATACCATCTACACTTTTTACCCAAGATTTACCTGATGAAAGACTGGTTAATTTTGGTTTACGAATTGCAAAAGCCTTTGATAAAAAAGTAATTGTTAATGTAGGAGATATTTTACCACCAAGAGGTAATATCCAGCAAGTAATAAAAGCTGGTAAAGCAGTTATGAATTATTAATTTTTTGGGGGGATAGAAATGAATAAAGTAAAAACATACAGGAGAAATCAAAAAATAAAAACATATGAAATAAAAGAACCTGATATAAATCCCTTTATTAGTGAATATTTAGGAAGTTTAATGTTTTATCCCTATCCATTAAAAAATAATATATCAGATACCCCTAAGAATATTGATTATGAACTTTATTATTTAGAAAATGATTATATCAAATTATCTGTATTACCTGATTTAGGTGGGAAAATTTATTCTGCAGTTGATAAAAGAAATAAGGAAGATATATTTTATTGTAATTCGGTTATAAAACCTCAGTTAATAGGTTGTACTGGTGCTTGGACTTCAGGAGGAGTAGAATTTAATTTTCCTAATCGAGGACATAGACCTACTGCAACAGATTATACTGATACTAAATTTAAAGAATATGATGATGGATCTGCTTCAATCATAATTAGTGAAGTTGGTATGATTGCTTGGATGAGATTTTCAGTAGAAATAAAACTAAATCCTAAAAAAGCATATATAGAACAAATTGTTCGGATGTATAATGATAATGATTATAAAGATTCGTATTATTTTTGGACTACTAGTGCTGAATTAGAAGAAGACAATTTAGAGTTCAGATTTCCATTTAATTGGTATATGGAAGAAGAAACCAGAGAAAAATATTTGTGGCCTTTACCTGAAGATAGTCCTTTTGCAGGAAAAGGAGTAGATTTAAGATATAGTGAGACTATGAAACCTTTCACACTACCTTTTGGTAGTGAAACATTAAAAGATTATATAGGCTTATATTATCCTAACAAAGATAGTGGAATTGCCCATGTTGCTGATTTTACAGTAGTTCCTGGTAAAAAGGTATGGGCTTGGGGTAAAGCTAGTGCTGGTAACAAATGGAGTAAAAGATTAACTGATAACGATGATAGATATGTTGAGTTACAGTCTGGTTCAGTTGAAACTCAAAATGAATTTAATTTTATTGAACCACATAATAAAATTCAATTTAAGGAATACTGGATTCCATATAGTAATATTGGACCAATGTGTACTGCAAACAAAGATGTTATAACTTCATTTAAATTAAAAGATAATATATTGAATGTAATATTAACTTCAACAGATTATTTTAAAGATGTTAAACTTGAACTTATTATTGGAAATGAAAATGTAATTAAAAAGCAAATTGATTTATCTCCAGTTAAAAATAATAATTTAAGTTTTAAATTACAAGATAATTGGTTAAATTCATATCTTAATATACAATTAATTAAAGATAACAATATACTATTAAATGAAACAATTTTAGAAAATGATAATGCTCTTGATATGATAGAACAAGAATCTTATATAAGTGAAGATGAAAAGAGAATATCTAGAATTTCTCAAGCTGAATTTTCAGAGAAAAAAAGAAGATATAATGAAGCTATCAATATATATGAAAAAATAATAAATGATAATCCT
>JBEPXG010000047.1:0-8463 GCA_041642015.1 Halanaerobiales bacterium | reverse complement strand
CATGTTATTAAGGCAATTGGTGTTCCAGACAAATATAAAGAAGGTACTGTTAGATTTAGTTTAAATAAAGATATTACAAGCAAACAATTAGATTATGTTTTTGAAAAACTACAGGATAATATAAAAAGCTTAAGAAAGATTATGGGGTGAAAAAGATGGAAAATTTGTTTTTAATAAGATATGGTGAAATCGGATTAAAAGGTGAAAATAGATCTTTATTTGAAGATAAACTTTTATCAAATATAAAATATAGTATTAAAAAATATGATAAAAATCTTTCCGTATATAAAACACCAGGTAGAATATTTTTAAAAACTTCAGCTGATAAAGACATAGTTAAAGAAAGTTTACAAAAAACACCTGGATTAGTCTCTTTTTCACCAGTAGAAAAAGTTGACTTAGATATAGAGGAAATCAAACAAATAGTTCTAAAAATTGCCAATAGTTATATAAAAGATAATGAAAAAATAACTTTTAGGATTAGTGCGCGTAGAAGTAATAAAGAATATAAATATGATTCTATGGATTTACAGTATGATCTTGGTGAACATATTATAGAAAATATTGATGAAGATAATATCAAAGTTGATTTACACAATCCTGATTTAGATATTAATGTTGAAATAAGAAAAAACTTTGCATATATATATTCAAAAGTCTATGAAGGTATTGGAGGCTTACCAGCTGGAACCACAGGCAAAGTAGGTTTAATGTTATCAGGAGGAATTGATAGTCCTGTAGCTGGTTTTATGGGAATGAAAAGAGGAGCAGAGTTAATACCTGTATATTTTCATAGTTTCCCTTTTACAAGTGATCGTACAAAAGAAAAAGTTATTGATTTAGCAAAAGTATTAGCTAACTACCAAAATAAAATGGATTTATATATAGTCAATTTTACTGAAATTTTAAAAGAAATAAATGATAAATGTCCGGATAAATTATTAACAATTATAATGAGAAGATTAATGCTAAAAATAACTGAAATGCTAATTGAAAAGAAAAATGGAAAAGCAATTATTACCGGAGAAAGTATAGGACAGGTCGCAAGCCAAACTCTAGAGGCTATAAAAGTTACAAATAGTGTACCAACACTACCAATTTTAAGACCACTTTTAGGATTAAATAAATTACAAATTATTAATCTTGCTAAAGAAATTGGAACTTATGAAATATCAATAAGACCTTATGAAGACTGTTGTACTGTCTTTGTACCAAATAGTCCTGAAACAAGACCTACTATTAAACAAGTACTTGAAGGTGAGAAAAACTTAAATATAAATGATTTGATTAAAAAAGCTATAGATAATGTTGAAATTATTAATATTAACTGATTTTAATCTTCATTACCAATAAACTTAATTTTTGAAAAAAAACTCCAGAATGATTTGGATTTAACTCGTGTTGGTTCTTCATAGATAATTTCTTCATCATTAATTATATATTCAGCATTAGTGAAAAACTGTATGGTATAGCTTCCACATATATCTTCTAACTTTCTTTTAGATCTAGCAAGCCATTCCAGGCTAATATTCTGATTACCATGGCAATCAGAAGCAATGACCTGTACAAGATAATTATCAATTAAATCAAAAGCTGTTTTTTTAACCTCACTGCCGTAGACTCCAAAAAGGCTACCTGCATTAAGTTGAAAGATAATACCATCTTTAACCCATTTATATAAGATGTCTGGGTTTTTAATTACTTCTTCATTTCTCTCAGGATGAGCAATTATCGGTTTATAACCCATTACACTTAAATCATAAAATACCTTATTCAGATAATCTGGTATATAGTTCATAGGCAACTCTAACAAAATATATTTACTATCATTTATTGTTAATATATTTCTACTTTTAATCCTTTCTAATAAATCACTTGTTAAATGAATCTCATGTCCAGGTAATATCTCAACCTGGATATCTTTTAATTTAAGTAATTTATTAATCTTTTTTATTTTCTCTTTTATTTCTTTTCCATCAACTTTAAAGTTTTCTTCTATATAATGTGGTGTCGCTACAATCTTATATATATTATATTCTTGGGCAGTTTTAGCTATTTCAATCGTTTCTTCAAGTGATTTAGCACCATCATCTAATCCAGGAAGAAGGTGGTTGTGAATATCTATCATCAGTTTACACCTGCCTTAGTATTTTTTCATTTCCTGTCTTGTGACCCCAATATCAGTCCTAAAATGCATATCTTCAAATGATATTTCATCTATATATTCATAAATCTGATTAACTGCATCATCTAAATCTTCTCCGAGTACTGTAAGTCCAACAACTCTACCTCCAGCAGTATAATATTTATCACCAATTTTTGTAGTACCAGCATGAAATACAAGTAAGTTATCATATTTATTAACTTTATCTAATCCAAAAATTTCTTTACCAGTATCAAATGTTAAAGGATAACCAGCAGAAGTTAAAACAACACAAACAGCAGATCTTTCATCCCAATCAATTTCGATATTTGCAAGTTCCTGATTAATAGTACTTTCAAAAATATCTATGATATCTGTATTCATTCTTGGTAGTAATACTTGTGTTTCAGGATCTCCAAATCTTGCGTTGAAATCTAATACTTCTGGACCCATATCGGTTAATATCATATTTATATATAATAAGCCTTTGTAGTTTAAACCTTCTTGATTAAATGCATGTAAAGCCGGATTAAGTATTTCATTAATTATCCTATCCTTAAGTGTATCATCTATAAAAGGCAGTGGTGAAATAGAACCCATACCACCAGTATTAGGACCCTCATCTCCATCAAAAACAGCTTTATAATCTTGTGCGAATTCTAAGGGAACAATATTTTTCCCATCTGTAAAGACCATCACTGAAATTTCTTGTCCTTCTAAAAAGTTTTCAATTACAATTCTACTTCCAGCATCTCCAAAAACTTTATCTTCCATAATTTTAGTAATAGCATCTTCAGCTTGCTCTAAATTTGTTGCTATTACTACACCTTTACCAAAAGCTAAACCCTCAGCCTTTATAACAAGGGGGTATTCTGCATTTTGTAAAAAATCCATTGCTTCTTTTGGCTCTGTGAACACTTTAAATTCAGCTGTTGGAATATCATGTTTTTTTAATATATTTTTTGCAAAAACTTTACTTCCCTCAACTCTAGCTGCTAATTTATTTGGACCAAATATTCTTAATCCTCTTTTTTCAAATTCATTAACTATCCCTTTTACAAGTGGCTTTTCAGGACCAACAACAGTTAGATCTATTTTATGATCTTTCGCCCATTCAGCTAATAGTTTGATATCACTTGCCGCAATATCTACACGTTCTGCTAAATCGGTCATACCATCATTACCTGGTGCAACATATATTTTATCAACTTTTTCACTTTGGTATATTTTCCAAACCAAAGCATGCTCTCTACCACCATTTCCAACAACTAATACTTTCATAGTTTACACTCCTTGTATAATATAATTGGAGAAAACTTTTTAACTAAATAGATCTATTTTCTAATAATAGTATCTTCTCTTTCTGGTCCCGTACCTAAAATTGTAATTGGAATTTCTATTTCTTTTTCAATCATTTTAACAAAATCTTGAGCTTCCTGTGGTAAGTTGCTAAATGATTGTACACCTGAAATGTCTTCTTCCCAGCCTGGATAACTTTCATATACTGGAATTTTGTTTGTCTTTTCACTACCTAGATCAGTAGTATCAGAACCATTTTGATATGATGTACATACTTTGATTTTTTTTAAACCACTTAATACATCAATTTTAGTTAATACTAACTCAGTCAATCCATTTACTCTTACTGCATATTTAAGTAACGGTAAATCCAACCATCCACATCTACGTGGTCTACCTGTGGTAACACCAAATTCATGCCCTTTTTCAAGTAAAAATTCACCCATTTCATCAAACAGTTCAGTTGGAAATGGTCCTGCTCCCACTCTAGTTAAATATGCTTTTGCTACTCCTATTATATCATCAAGTTTTGTTGGACCGAAACCAGTACCTGTACAAACTCCACCTGCTGTAGGATTAGAAGAAGTAACATAAGGGTATGTACCATAATCTATATCTAATAATGTTCCTTGAGCTCCTTCAAAAAATATGTTCTTATTTTCTTTATATGCTTGGTCTAATAAAAGTGAAGTATCAGCTACATAAGGTTTCAACTTTTTAGCAGCCTCTAAATACTCTGCTTTTATTTCTTCATAAGAAAGTTCTTTTTCATTATATACATTTTTTAAGATGAGATTTTTATATTCTAAAACATTTTTTAATTTAGATTCAAATATTTTTTCATCTAGCATATCTGCTATCCTAATGCCTCTTCTAGCAGCTTTATCTGTATAAGCAGGGCCAATACCTTTTTTTGTAGTACCTATCTTATCATCACCTTTGCGACTTTCTTCTAATCCATCAAACTTTCTATGATAAGGCATAACTACATGTGCTTGGTTGCTTATAAAGAAATTGTCAAAATTAAGTCCACGTTTTTTAAGACCTTCCATTTCAGTAATAAGAGCTATTGGATCTATTACAACTCCACTACCTATAACACTTTTTTTATCTGGATAAAGAATCCCAGATGGAATTAAGTGTAGTTCATACTTCTCATCTCCAACTATTACTGTATGTCCTGCATTGTTACCACCACTGAATCTTACGACATAGTCTGCTGTTTCTGCAAGTTTATCTGTTACTTTTCCTTTTCCTTCATCGCCCCATTGTGCTCCTATTACTACTTTAACTGACATATCGATTGCTCAAGTTGAAATTACTTGAGCTTCCCCCTTTCAAAGATGAAATCCACTTCTTTAATAAAACTATTATAATCAAATATATTATTTAACTCTTCTTTATTTAAGTATGACATAACTTCACTATCATTTTCAATCATTTTTTTAAAACTTTTGTTATCATCCCATGATCTCATTGCATTTTTTTGAACTAATTCGTAAGCTTTTTCTCGATTCAATCCCTTATCAATTAAAGAAAGCATAACTTTTTGAGAAAATACTAATCCATTAGTTTTATTTATATTTTTTTCCATTGTATCTTTATTAACTTTTAGATTATCTAATAAGTCGGTAAATTTAACTAACATGTAATCTAATAATATAAAACTATCAGGTAAAATTATTCTTTCCACAGAGGAATGGGTTAAATCTCTTTCATGCCAAAGATTAACATTTTCATAAGCTGGTATCATATTACCTCTGATCACACGAGCAAGCCCACTAATTCTTTCACTTACTATTGGATTTTTTTTGTGTGGCATTGCAGAAGATCCCTTTTGCCCTTTTGAAAAGTTCTCTTCAACCTCAAGTATATCTGTTCTTTGCAGGTTCCTGATTTCAGTACTGAACTTCTCTAAAGATGCTGCAACTAAAGATAAACGACTTACTAAATCAGCATGTCTATCTCTTTGAAGAATTTGGTTTGTAAATAATGAAGCTTCAAGATCTAATTCTTCCATTACAATTTCTTCAACTTCTGGATTTATAGTAGCATAAGTCCCAACAGCACCTGAAATCTGTCCTACTTTAATTATTTTTTCCAAATTTTTTATTCTATCTATATGTCTATTTACTTCTTGAAACCAAACAGCTAACTTTAATCCAAATGTTATTGGCTCAGCATGTATCCCATGGGTTCTTCCCATCATTACAGTATGTTTATGTAATAATGCTTTTTGTTTTATTTTATTTTTTAATTCTATCAAATCATCTTTTATTAAATATAATGCATCTACTAATTGTAAAGCTAGACCAGTATCTTTAATATCATTAGAAGTTATTCCTTCATGTACATACTTTGAATGTTCACCTATGTTTTCATTAATATTTTCAATAAATGCTAACATATCATGTCTTGTTACTTTTTCTATTTCCTTTATTTGTTCTACATCAAATGAGGCATTCTTTTTGATTTTTTTATATGCTTTTTCTGGTATTTCTCCTAACTTCATTCTTGCTTTAACAACTGCTAATTCAACATCTAACCATTTTTGGTATTTATTATATTCACTAAATATTTCTTTCATTTCTTTTCGACTATATCTATCAATCAAGGTTATCTTCCTTTCATTTTTGAGCTTATCCGTTTTAATATTAGCAAATAAGATATTTGCTGTCAAGCCAACAAAGTTTAAAGGTCTTTATATTATTTCTTATAGTAATGCTATTTTTATATATTTAAAATAGTTTAAATATTTCTAATAAAAATTTTGCATTGTATTTTTTAGCTAAAAGATGTATAATTTTTTACAAGGGTGAGTATAAATTGGAAAATATAAAACTAATTGAACATAAAAAAATTAGAATCTGTTGTGATGATGAAAAACAGAGTATAGAATTAGGTCGAGAAAGTATTAATAATGGTTTTTTAAAGTCTCTACCAGGACCTTCTCTGCCTGTTTTTATCTATATTTTAACTCATCTCGATAATGATAATACAATAAAAACAAATCCTGCTATTATAGCAGGGTTTTTAGCACTAGATCGTGAAACTACTAAAAAAGGCCTAACTATTTTAGAAAATAATAATTACATAAAAATAGAAAAAAATCGCACTGGAAACTATAGCCATAAAATAAATGTAAATTTAAATAAAATAGATAATTCTTGTTTTATTAATGATAATATAAATAATAAAAATGATAATTTAATTTCTTTTCGCGAAAAAGTAATAAATAAAAAAGAAGTAAAAAAAACTGATATCAAAAAAGCACTATTAAGTTTTTTGCCTGATAAAATTGACCATTCAATGTTGATTGAAGAAATTGAATGTTGGATAGATGATTTTGATAAAAACATTCTTAAAGAATTAGTTCGAAGAACAAATAAATGGATTAAAAAAAATAATAAAAATAAAAAGGAAGGGTTTTATTACCTTCATGGTATAATAGATGATTGGTACAATAAAGAAATATTTGATTATGAAAGATTAAAACACTTTGATAAAATGTATAGAGAAACAAATGAACTTGCTAAATGTTATGGATTGAAAAATTGGTATAATGTAACTGAAACTCAAATGGAAATTTTTCATGATTGGTTAAATAAAAATGAAGGAATTAATCTATCTATTGCTAAATATGCTATTAAAGAAGCATTTAAAAGAAAAAGCGATGGACAACCTTCTTTAAAATATATAGAAGATAACTTTATTATACCATTAAAAAATAACAAAGTTCGAAATATCAAACAAGCTGAACAGGTATTGAATACTCAAAAAAATGAAAACAAAAAAAACAGTACAAAAAAATCGAAAAACTCTAATGAAAACAATCGTTGGAATACATTTGAATGGGATATCGAAGATCTTAATTAGAGATCTTAACAGGAGGATTAATAATGGCTTTAGAACAAAATTATTCTGAAAAAACCGGAGATAGTGTAGAACAAGAGTTCCAACTTTTATCTATTCTTTTACAATATCCAGAAAAAATCGATGAAGTTGCAGATGTTTTAGAAACCAAACACTTTTTAAATCCAAAAGCACAACTTATCTATGATATATTATTAAAACAATTTGAAAGAGATAATCAAATCTCCAAAACAAAACTATTTCTAAAACTCAAAAATGAAAATGTAGTAAAAAGACCTGAAGAGATGATAGAAAACCTAACCTCAGGATTTAATACTCCTGAAGAGCTAAAACCAACAATCGATATTATTAAAACAAATCACCAAAAAAATCTTTTAGAAAGAGCTTCTAAAAAAATAGATAAATTAGCAAAGGAAACAGAGTTAGATATATCCGATTATCAATCAAGAGCTCAAGAGATAATTTTTGCCGCAACAAATGAATCTAATGATTTAGACAAACATATTTATACTATGGAAGAAGCTTTATTAGAATCTTTTGAAGCTTATTTAAAACGTAAAGACAATAAAGTTGATGTAGGTTTGCAAACCGGATTTATCTCACTTGATAATTTAATTGGTGGTTTTAAAAGAGGACATTTAAATGTAATAGCTGCTTCAACAAGTATGGGTAAAACAGCTTTTGCTATCAATATAGCCAAAAATGTTTTAAAAAGAAATGAACCTACTGCTATTATAAGTCTTGAAATGGAAGCACAAGAGATAGTAGATAGAATGATCATACAAGAAGCAAAAATAAATGGCTGGAAATATAATCAAGGTGAAACAAATGATCAAGAAGACAAAAGAATATCTAAAGCATTAGATGATTTACATGAATTCCCACTTGCAATTTCTGATGAAAGAGGTTTAAATGTTGCTCAAATAAGAGCGCGACTTAGAAAATTCAAAGCTCAAATGGGTGAGTTAAGTTTAGTTATTATAGATTACTTACAAATGATACAGATCCCTGAAGAACATGCCCAAAACACAGCAAGAGCTGTTGGAGAAATTGTATTACAGCTTAGAAACCTTGCATCAGAATTAGAAGTCCCAATTGTTTTAATCTCCCAGATTAGTAGAAGTTTTACTTCACGACAAGATAAACGT
>JBEPXG010000046.1:0-8513 GCA_041642015.1 Halanaerobiales bacterium | reverse complement strand
CTTTTTTATCTTTAATTCCACCGATTCCAGAATTTTTTAATGTATGGTATATATCATCAGAAATCTTTTTTATCTTCTTAATTGTTTTTTTATCTAACATACTTATTCTTTGTTCAGCATAATATTTATGTGCATTTTTTAACTTTTCTTTTAAAACAATATTATTATTAATACTGTCTTGTAATTTATTTATCATATTTGCTTCTTCTAATCTAGATATATTTTTATTTAAATATGGACATGTTAACCAATATGTAGTAGGAAATACCCTATTATTAAAAAAAGGATATACTTTTATGACAGCTGGATAACCAAAAGGACAATACTTAGAAATCTCTTTCATTCCTTCAGGTTTTCTACCAATTTGCTTTTCTATTAAATTTTTAAATTTTTTATCCATAATATCAACCTTATAATTTTAGTATTTACATAAAAAATTATAACACAATTTTTATTTAATACAAAATATAAAATAAAAACATCCCCAAACGGGGATGTTGTATTACAATTTATTTATTTAAAAATTAAATTAATTTCTGCTGCTATCACCGCGCTTTTCAACACGTTTTTTCAAGTCACTTTGTCTTTCACTGCTTTGTTTTAAGAACTCATCCATTTTTTCCTCAAAAGATTTATTGGGAGCATGATCAATTCTATCAGAAGGGTCTTGTAATTGCTTAATTGATAAGCCAATCTTACCTTCGTCATCAATGTTAATTACTTTAACCTTGACTTCTTCGTCTTCTTCTAGAAAGTTCCCAATATCCTTAACATAGGTATTTGCAATTTCAGAGATATGAACTAAACCTGTTTCTCCATCTGGCAATTCAATAAATGCTCCAAAATTTGTAATACCTGTTACTTTACCTTTTACTGTACTTCCAACTTCAACGGACATATTAAAAAAAATTCCTCCTTGATATTTTAATGTAAACTAATTATATTATAGATAAATAGCCGTGTCAAATAATAATGGTACAAAATCAGAGCTTTCTTGACAAAGAAACACGCTTTCTCTTCATATCTATATCAATTATCTTAACCATTACTGTATCACCTACTGAAATTACATCAAGAGGGTGATTAACATATTTATAACTTAATTCTGATATATGAATCAATCCATCTTGCTTAATTCCGATATCAACAAATGCTCCAAAATCAACAACATTTCTTACAGTCCCCTTTAATGTCATACCTTCTTTGAGATCTTCAAACTTAAGAACTTCACTTTTAAATATAGGATCCGGTAGTTTGTCGCGAGGATCAAGTCCAGGCTTCTTTAAATTCTTAATTATATCCTCTAAGGTATACTCTCCAATATCTAATTTTTTTAATACCTCTTTTTTATTTATTCCATCAATTTGTTTACGTATGTTGAGTAATTTTTCGTCATCTAAGATATCTTGTGGATTATATCCTAATTCGGATAAAATTATTTTCGCCTCTTTATAACTCTCTGGATGAATAAATGTATAAGCAAATGGATCTTTTTTACTTTTGAACTTTAAGAAGCCAGATGCTTGTTCATAGGTTTTTGCCCCTACACCATAAACTTCTTTAATTGCTTTTCTAGTCTCATACTTGCCATTTTCTTTTCTATGCTCTACAATCTTTTGAGCAACTGAACTATTAATTCCTGAAACATACTGTAACAATGAAGTAGAAGCAGTATTTAAGTTTACACCAACTTGATTAACTACTGATTCGACAGTTTCATCTAGTGAATCTTTTAACTCATTTTGATTCACATCATGTTGATATTGTCCTACTCCTATAGATCTTGGATCTATCTTTACTAATTCAGATAATGGATCTTGTAACCTGCGGGCAATAGATATTGCTCCCCTAACACTTACATCTAAATCTGGAAATTCTCTTATTGCTTCTTCAGAAGCAGAATAAACAGAAGCACCAGCCTCATTTATTATAATATATTTGTATTCTTTTTCAATATCTAAATCTGCTATAAATTGTTCTGTCTCCCTTGAAGCTGTTCCATTACCAATTGCAATTGTGTCAATCTCATATTTTTTTAAAAAGTTCTTGATTACTTTAGCTGCTTTTTCTTTTTCATTTTTTGGTTCATGTGGAAATATAGCTTTATATGTAATATAGTTACCCATTTCATCAATAACAACCACTTTACAACCAGTTCTAAAAGCTGGATCGATACCAAGTATCTTATGACCTTTATAAGGTGGTGTTAAAAGTAAAGATCTTAAATTATCTTTAAATATCTCTATTGCACCTTTTTGAGCTCTTTCAGTTAATAAATTTCTTAATTCTCTATCTAAAGATGGTTCAATTAATCTTTTATATGAATCTTCTATTATTTCATCTAAAAGAGGAGTTTTTTGAGCAATATCTTCTGATAAAATTGTCCTTTTAATAGTCTGAAACATAATATTTTCATTATGTTCAATCTTTGCTTTCAGAATTTCTTCGTTTTCTCCTCTATCAATTGCCAAAACCCTATGATCAGGTATTTCATTTAAATTTTCTTTATAGTCATAATAAAGTTTAAACTTCCCATTTTCATCTTCAATATCATCATTTTTTTCTGTAGCAATTAAACTTTTTTCTTTCATTTCTTGTCTTAAATTTTTTCTTACCACATTATTATTAGAAATTATATCTGCAATAATATCTTTTGCACCATTTATAGCGTCTTCTATATTATTAATTTCTTTTTCTTTATCAATAAACTCTTCAGCTTTAAGAGAAAGAGATTTTTCTTCATATCCTTCTAATATGAACTCAGCTAATGGTTTAAGCCCTCTGTCAATTGCCTTAGTAGCTCTAGTCTCTCTTTTTTCTTTAAATGGCCTATAAATATCTTCGACTTCCTGTAAGGTGTTGGCATTCTTTAATTTTTCAATAATCTCATCTGTAAGTTTATCTTTCTTTTCTAAAGTACTTTTAATTTCATCTTTTCGATCATATAAATTGTTTAAATAAGTATTTTCTTTATCAATATTTCTGATTTCAGTTTCATCTAAACCACCAGTTTGTTCTTTTCTATAACGTGCAATAAATGGGATTGTATTACCATCTTCTAGCAAAGTTATTACAGATTTTACACTATCTTTTTTCAGATTTAATTTCTTTGAAATTTTCACAACTATATTATTCATTTTATACCATCCTATTCTTATTCTTCATCATCTTGATTTTGTTGTTCATCTTCTTCTACTGGAATGAGTAATATTTCTCCTGGTTTAACCAAACCAAGTTCTTCTCGGGCGACTTTTTCTATATATGCAGGGCTTTTTACCCGTTCTATTTCTTCTTTTAACTTTTGATTTCGTTCTATTTCTTCTTCATATTCTTGACTAAGTCTATTAAGTCTTTTTTCCATTTCATTAACTTTTCTCATGTTTATAAATAATCGAAATGAAAATATCACTATCACAATTATTAAAAGAAGAATCATTGCTTTTTTAAAAAAAGTCTCAAAGCTCATAGTTTTTAACTCCTTAAAGTTTATCTATCAAAGTATATATTCTTACCTGAAGCTGATATTGGTATA
The DNA here is from genome assembly GCA_041642015.1 of Halanaerobiales bacterium. Classification (GTDB taxonomy): domain Bacteria; phylum Bacillota; class Halanaerobiia; order Halanaerobiales; family M55B127; genus M55B127. The sequence continues at coordinate 4,981 of JBEPXG010000046.1, read as the reverse complement.
CCTACAACTATTTCTCCATCAATAAGATTTAATCTCTTAGCTGCTACACCTATTCTATACATTATTCTATTATCTATATTTAAAATACTAGCTGTCTTAACAGCAGATCCCATAGCAATACCTAAATCCATTAATCTCCAGGCACAGACCGGTCCATCAAACTCTTCCCCAGTTTTTAATTTAAGTTCATTGCAGTTATCAAAACCACATGCTCCACAGTTTAGTCCTAAAACATTTGCTTCATTGAGAGATAATAGGATAACTTGATTACTTTTTCTTACATTTTCTCCATCACGATCAAAATTTCCTTTTTGACTCTCTTTACCATAGTCTATCATCTCTTGTGCTAACTTTTCAATCTTATCTCCACCAATTACCTTGATTTCAATATAATCTTGTCCAGCTGCTTTTGGAGCAGTTCTAGCAGAAACAGCCATCAGTTCAGCTGCAGTTTTTAATACATCCATTAATTTTCCCTCCTTAAAAGTATTTAAGCAGCCAGTTTTATCCGGCTGCTTAATATTATATCTAATTTAACTTCAAATTAAAATAGTGCTTCTTCATTTTCATTATCAAAAATATGCATTTTCCTTGTATAAACACCTAATTTAATCTTATCTCCAACTTTTGCATCACTCTCTGCATCTACTCTTGCTATCATAGAATGTTCATCTATCGCTAGGTATAAATAAATTTCTGAACCCATTGGTTCAACAACTTCAACTTCAGCTTCAAATGAATTATCAGCAGTTACATCTAAATCATGTGTGATTCTAGCATCTGTTAAATCTTCTGGTCTAATTCCAAAAACTACCCTTTTACCAACATAATCTTTAATATTTTCATTAAATTGTTCAGGAACTTTAATTCTAAATGCTCCAAAACCTTCAGCATAGTAATCTTCACCATCTTTTTCAATTTTTGCATCTAAGAAATTCATAGCAGGACTTCCGATAAAACCGGCTACAAACATATTGTTTGGATGGTTATATAGTTCTAAAGGTTCATCAACCTGTTGTATATATCCATCTTTTAAAACAACAATCCTATCTCCCATAGTCATTGCTTCTGTTTGATCATGAGTTACATATACAATAGTTGTTTGTAGTCTATCATGTAATTTACTTAACTCTGTTCTCATCTGAACTCTTAATTTAGCATCAAGATTTGAAAGTGGTTCATCCATTAAGAACACTTTAGGTTCCCTAACAATCGCTCTTCCTAAAGCTACACGTTGTCTTTGACCACCTGATAATTGTTTAGGCTTTCTTTCTAATAATGGTTCAATACTTAATATTTCTGCAGCTTCTTGAACTCTTCTTTCAATTTCTTCTTTAGGAAATTTTCTTAACTTTAAACCAAATGCCATATTATCATATACATTCATATGTGGATATAGAGCATAGTTTTGAAAAACCATCGCAATATCTCTATCTTTTGGTGGAATATCATTTACAACAGTATCTCCAATTTTTATTTTTCCTTCAGAAATTTCTTCTAATCCAGCAATCATTCTTAAGTCAGTAGATTTACCACAACCAGAAGGACCTACTAATACAAGAAACTCCTTATCTTTAATTTCTAAATCTTGATCTTTAGCAGCCACTACATCTCCAAATCTTTTAGTAACTTTTTCAAAAGTAACACTAGCCATTAATTAATTCCTCCCTTTGTTAATCCAAGTGGATTCACATTTTTTTAATCTTGGTTGTAAAACCTTAATCTCTTCTTTAGCACTAGAATCATTTATTAAATTTATTAAAACCTCTGCAGCCAATTCTCCTGTTTTTGCAAGAGGTTCAACAACCCTTGTTAACTCTGGTTCTACAATTGAATTAATAATTGTATCTCCATAAGAAACAACTGCATAATCTTGTGGTATAAAATAACCTCCCATTTTAATAGATTCAACAAGTCCAACTGATAACAGATCTTCAGTTACAAAAAAACTGTCTGGTGGAGTATCTAAACCAACTAATTCAAAAAATGCATCATAACCGGCTTTCCTTGAACCATCTGTTTTTAATATTAATTCATTTTTGATATCAACTTTATTATCTTTTAAGGCATTTTTATATCCTTTGATTTTCTCACTTTCTATATAATCATCTTCATTACCGGTAATTAAAGCAATATTTTTATATCCTAAATCTACTAAGTGTTTAGTTGCTATGTATGATCCATAACTTGAATCTATTAAAATTGTTGGAATTAATAATTCTTCACATAACCTATTAACTAAAACTATATTATTATTCCCTCTTAATTTTGTGTTAACAATATGCTGATCAGCAAGTTCACCACCTAATATAATAGCACCATCAACTCTTTTTTCTTCTAATAGGTTTAAGTATGATTTTTCTTTTTTTATATCATTATTTGTATTACATAAAATTATCTGATAACCATGTTTTTCTGTTATTTTTTCTATATTCTCTATAATTGTTGAATAATTACCCTTTGAAACTTTTGGTAACAACAATGCTAAAATATGTGTTTCTTGTTTTGCCAATCCCTGAGCCAACTTATTGGGATGAAAATTATATTTTTTAGCTATATCTAATATTTCTTTTCTAGTCTCTTCCCCAACACCTGGTTTACCATTAATTGCTCTGGAAACCGTTGACTCTGCAACTCCTACCATTTCAGCAATATCCTTTAATGTCAACGGCAAAAGTAAAACCTCCTTTTAATTTACGCAAGGGCTTGCGTAACTCTATATATTATATTCAACATAATTACTTATAATCCTTCTTAGTTATTAAAAATTTTCTGAAATATACCAATTTAAATTTTTAGATACTTCTTTTGTATAAAGATTATCAAAAATACTAAAAAGTTGTTCCTTCCCATTAGCTATATAATCAAAATAGCCTCCACCTTCCAATCTTTCGATTAGATCAACGAAGAAACCCCTTTGAAATTTATAGTCCTGGATAAGAACAACTTTTTTAGATATGCGTTTAGCTTCTTTATATAAAGTTTCTCTTTTTCTTTCATCTAAACCATGTGCAACCATTGCAGATATAACCATATCAAATGAATCATCCTCAAAGTTTAAACCATTTGAAATATCTCCTTTTTCACATTCAAGATTATTATTGATTCCTCTTCTAACCATCTCTTCAGCTACATCAATTCCTTTAACATCATAACCATGATTTTTAAAGACATAACCAAAAGCACCTGTACCACAACCTATATCTAATACAGTTTTAATCTTTTTATCTTTAAAGATATGATTATTCTTTTTTAGTATTTTCCCATAATACCATACTTGATATTTAAAAAAGATTTGATAATATGGAGCTATCTTATTAAATAATTCCCCATGTTTATCCATAATAATTACTCACTTAATATTTTTTCTAGATCTATGTCTTTAACACTATCAAATCTAAAATGGGCATGACCTACTCTTTCTTTAGGACCAATACCAACTGCAGTCATATTTGCTGCTAATGCAGCATCTATTCCAGCTTTTGCATCTTCAAAAACAACACATTCTTCTGGTTTTAAATTTAGTTTTTCAGCTGTGTGTAAAAACAAGTCTGGTGCTGGCTTAGTATTTTTTACACTATATCCATCAGAAATAGTATCAAACATATCTCTAATATTTAATTTTTTTACTACTATTTCAGTATTTTTACTTGCTGAAGCAATCGCCATTTTATAGCCATTATTTTTTATAGTATTTAAAATTCCCTCTATACCTTCAAGTAAATTATCTTTTGTTATGTTTTCTAGATACTTTTGATAGTAATTATTTTTTCTTTTTGCTAACTTTTCTCTTTCTTTGGCTGTAACTTGTCTATTATTTTCTTCTAATAGCATATCAAGGCACTTCATTCTTGATACACCTCTAAATTTTTCATTAAATTTTCTATCAAATTTAAGGCCTTCATCATCTGCTAATTTTTGCCAACCTAGATAATGGTATTCAGCTGTATCTGTAATAACACCATCCAAATCAAATATGATTCCCTTAATTTTTGTCATCGGTTTTCCTCCTTATAATTGAAATCTCTTTAAACACTTGTGATTTTCATCTAATGTGGGTCTCCAGATTTCTATTACATCAGCTTTACAGCTACGAGGTGTATTAATCCCTTCATATCTAAAACATAGATCTTTGAATTCTTTATCAAAACTCTTCTTCTCATCAGCAAATATAGTACTTGCTAAAGAAATATGGAACTTCCAATTTGAATAATTATCGATTGTAGATATATTTTCTTCTGCTAATTTATTGTGTAACTCATTACTAAATTGTATCAATTTTTTATTTTCTTCAACACTTAACACTAAAAAGTTATTTTCTTTTGAAGATAAACAATCAAATTTTTTTACTACAATATCTATTTCTGTATATTTAAGTATAACTGATTCTACTATTTCAACTGCTCTATCTATTTTATTTTTATCTATTCGATCTAAAGTTATATGAATTTCTGGATAAACATCATCAGGATATAGATCAAATGCCGAAGATAAATTTTCTTGTAAAGTTTGGGCTAATTTTAAAACCTCACCCTTAAGTTTTAATACTATGAAATATTCGTTTTCAAAAGATGATTGTTTAATCATATAATATCTCCTCATATTTTGTGTTTAAGAATTTACAGAGTTCTTTATCATTGTTAATTTCATATACTTTATTATTTTCTTCTATTTCAGATAAAATTTGTGTAAATTCGCCATCTGTAAAATCCCTCTTATCAAGATTATCATCAATAAATATTATATCTTTATTTTTAAAATTATTTAATACTTTTATATTATCTAGATTACCCCATCCAAATGGTGTTCCAGATACAATAATTAAATCAGAATTATTAATTTTTTTCTCATTTTGTGTCATTGCTTCTTTATCAATGGGAGCAAAAGGAGGTATTTCAACAATATCAAAGTTCAATCTTTTTGCTTCTTCCCAATCTGAATCACCTCTATTTAAAACACCACAAGTTACATTTACTTTAAG
>JBEPXG010000045.1:0-8665 GCA_041642015.1 Halanaerobiales bacterium | reverse complement strand
TACCTATACTTGCAATTAAGGGAATATAGGCTGGTTCTGATAATAAAGGCCTATAAACATACTTTTGTATTAAAACCCCTAGAGCTCCTGTAATTAACATTGCTCCTAAAAAAGCAATAAATATATTCCCAGTTACTGTATAGAAAAGATAGCCGAAATAGGCACCTAATACATATGCACCTGCATTTGCAATATCTAATATACCTAAAATACCATATATTAAAGTTGCCCCCATTGAAGTAAGAGCATAAACACTTCCAATTGCTATACTATTTAATAACTGTTGTAAAAACATTTTATATTCTCCTTTTAATGAATTAGGTAGGGAGAAAACTCCCTACCATTTAAAAATTATGCTCTTTTCATAATTGTTTATGGAGCAATTAGTTCCATATCAGTAATTTGATCATAGTATTTAAACTCACCATTTTCAACTATTTGAACTTGTACTGGTTTTATAGCTTCTCCAACTTCAGTATATCTATATAAAAGACCAGTATTTGTCATATAGTTTTCCACTTCATACATAGCTTCTTTTATTTCTTCAGGATTAGTTCCCACTTCACCAATAACATGTGCTAATAGCATAAATGCATCATAAGTAGAAGCACCAACCATGTCAGGAGCAAAACCATATTTTTCTGTATATCTATTAATATATTCAATAACCTGTTCTTCTTCACTATCACGGTTAAGGTTTGTAGTAATTATTAGACCTTCTGCTGCTTCACCAGCAACTTGTAAAAACTGAGTAGTTGAATCCATACCTTCAGTACCTAAAATCTTTGCTTCTATTCCTACATCAGCTGCTTGTCTCATAATTGCTGCACCTTCACCTGCATAGGCAACAACGTATATTAAGTCTGGATTTAAACCATTAATCTTTGTTAATACTGGATTAAACTCTCTTTCACCAATACCAAATGAATCAACATAAACTACTACTGCACCTTTTTCTTCAACATATTCCTGGAAATTGTCATTTAAAGTACTTCCAAAATCATTATCCACATATAGAATTGCAATTTTTTGTGCTCCAAGATCATCTACAGCCATATAACCTCCAACTCTACCCTGGACTGGTCCTGGGAAAGACTGTTGGAAAATATAGTCTCCTGCTCTAGGTATATCTGGATGTATTGCATAAGCAGAAATCATTGGTACTTTTGCATTTTGATATATTGCAGCTACTGGACGAGTAGTTCCACTATATGATCCACTTACTACTGCTACTACATTATCTCTTGTTGTAAGTTTTTGAGCAATACTCACTGATTGTTTTGAATCTAGGTGATCATCATAATCAACAAGTTCAACCATCTGACCATTAATACCACCCTTATCATTAATTACCTCTACAGCTAGTTTGGCAGAATTTAAAGCACTTTCACCATCTGCTGCTGCCGGTCCTGTAACAGGAGCAAAAAAACCTAACTTGATCATATCTTCACTTTGTGCCCCTACAAAGGTACTAAAAACTAACAAAAATATGACTAATAAATATAAACTAAATCTACTTCTCTTCATCCTAAATCCTCCTTTTAGTTTTATAAATAATCAACATATACATAATTATACCATCTTTTGATAATTAATCAAATCTTTATAATGGGAAATAACATGCCACTTCTTGGTTTTCACCATTTTTTTCTAATAATGGTATCTCTTTTTTACATACTTCTTTTGCATATTTACACCTTGGATGAAATGAACATCCTGTAGGTGGATTTATAGGACTAGGTGGTTCTCCCTGTAATGTATCTCTTTTAATTTCTTTGTTTTCTTTAGAAAAGGAAGGAACAGATTGAATTAATGCTTCTGTATAAGGGTGTTTGGGGTTATTAAATATATCAGCAGTTTGACCTATCTCAACAATCCTTCCTAGATACATAACTCCAACATAATCACTAATAAAACGCACAACATTTAGATTATGAGAAATCCAAAGATAAGTTAAATCAAATTCTATTTTTAATTCTTTCATTAAATTAATTATTGAAGCACTTATAGATAAATCAAGTCCAGAAGTTGGCTCATCACAAACAATAAACTGAGGATTTAACATTAAAGCTCTTGCAACCCCTATCCTTCTTGCTTGACCTCCAGAAAATTCATGAGGAAACTTTAAAAGACTTTTTTCATTTAATCCAACCAATTTTAATATTTTTAGAATTCTATTATCTTTTTCTTTTTTATCAAATGAATCAGGATGAACTTTAAAAGGTTCTTCTAAAATTTCTCCAACTAATTTTCTTGGATTTAATGATGAACGAAAGTCTTGGGCTATAAAAGCTACATTTTTTCTATAATCTTTGAAGTTTTCTTTATTCATATTATAAATAGATCTATCTTTAAACTTTATATCACCCTGGTCTGCTTTTATTAAATTAAGAATGAGTCTAGCGACTGTTGTTTTCCCACAACCAGACTCTCCTACAAGAGCCATGATATTTCCTTGATTGATATGAAATGATACATCTTGAACTGCCTGTATTATTTGAGGGCCATTACCAATCACTTTGTTTAGTACTCCATCTTTGTTATAAAAATACTTTTTGAGATTTGAAACTTCTATAATTTTCATAATGCTTCCCCTACCTTCTTATAGAAAAAACAGGCTGACTTACCACCACTATCTGTGTCAAATAGAGGTGGTTTTTTTCTGCTACACTTATCTTCTTTATAATTACAACGAGGATGGAAATTGCATCCAGAAGGTAGTTCGGATAAATCTGGTATATCACCTGGTATAACATCTAACTTTTTATCTTTGTTATCATCAGGTAAGCATTTAATTAAAGCCTCTGTATATGGATGTTGAGGTTTTTTGAATATGTTATCCCTATCATTTACTTCTACTACCCTACCTGCATAAAAAACCGCAACACGGTCAGCAATCTCGGAAACAACACCTAAATCATGAGTAATGTATATAATTGATGAATTATATTCTCTTATTAGATCCTTTAATAAACTTAAGATCTGAGCCTCAACAGTTACATCAAGAGCTGTAGTAGGTTCATCTGCAATAAGTAGGGTTGGATTAGTCACAAATGCCATAGCTAAAAGAACTCTTTGTTTCATCCCTCCACTAAATTGATGAGGATATTCATTCATTCTAGTTTCAGCATCTGCTATGCCCATTTTTAATAACATTTCAACTGCTGTTTTTTTAATATCTTTTATGTCAGTTCTATATTTTATTATATCTTTTAACTGTCTTCCAACTGTAAAAACAGGATTTAAAGAACTTTGTGGGTTTTGTGGGATATAGGATATTTTTCTTCCTCTATAATCTTTGTTAAATTTTGCCTCTTTAATTTCACATATACTTTTACCTTCAAATAATATATCTCCATTTTTGATTTTAGCTCTAGGTGGTAATAGTCTAATGATTGAAAGTCCAAGTGTTGATTTTCCACTACCACTTTCTCCTACTATACCTAATACTTCACCCTTATTTAAGGATAAATTCACACAGTCAACAGCTAAAAATGACTTTTGGTTTTTCCTATAAATAACTTTTAATTTATCTATCTGTAACATTTTTTGCATTTCTAGCTCTCCTCATTTTTTGATTTAGGATTTAGGGCATTTCTTAAACTTTCAGCTAAAAGTGAAAATCCCATCATTGTTAGTACTATAGCCAAAGAAGGAGCAATTAACATCATAGGAGCATTTTCTATAAACTGATAACCTTCTTGTAACATTACTCCCCAACTTGTCTTAGGGGGTTGTACTCCTAAACCAAGAAATGATAATCCAGCTTCCCACATAATCATAGATGCTACATCCATTCCAGCCAATACTAAAACAGACGCAAATATATTTGGTATAATATGAAAGATAATAATCTTAACTGGTGAAGCACCCATGCTTTTTGCTACAGCAACATATTCTTCTTCTTTCACTGATAGAGTTTCTGCTCTAACAACTCTCCCATAACGTGGCATAATTGTAATTCCTAATATGATTATTAAACTTTGTAATGAGGGGCCAACAATTGCAACTAAAACTAATATTAATACGATTGGTGGAAAAGCCCTGATTACATCAAATAGAAATATAATTATATTATCAATAATCCCCCCACTATAAGCAGCTGTGGTACCTAAAATAATACCAATAAATATCGAAATAAAAAGACCACCAAAAGCTACATACAAGGCTGGCCTTGCCGCATAAATCATCCTACTTAAAGTATCTCTTCCTATATTATCTGTACCAGCAAGATGATTTAATGAAGGTGATTGTAATCTGTTTCTTACATCTGTTTTATATGGATCGTGTGGAGAAATCCAGGGACCAAATATAGCTGTTGTAAAAAATAATAAAATAATAACTGCTGCTATATAAAATCTATAATCACTTTTCATATGCTTAAAGTTCCTTATTATCTTATGTTTAAAGTAATTTGTTTTATTCATTGTTTTCTCCTATTTGTTCCTTATTCTTGGATCTAAATATGCATAAGATAAGTCAGCTAATAAGTTAGCAATAATAAATAAAAAGGCTGCTATAAGTACTCCACCTCTAACCATTGGAAGATCTCTTTCGAAAATTGCATCTACAGTTAAACGACCAAGCCCGGGTCTATTAAAAATTACTTCTACAAATAATGCTCCCCCAAGCAGTCTACCAATACCCAATCCAATAACTGCAACAATTGGTTTAACAGCCTTTTTTAGAGCATACCTATAGTATATAAATGATTTTGGTAAACCAAATGATCTGGATGTATTAATATAGTCTTCATTAATCGTTTCAAGCATTGAACTTCTTGTTAGTCGTGCAATATATCCAGTCCATCCTACGGATAAAGCTAAAGCTGGGCCAATTAGATGATGTATACCATCAATTAGACCTCCATCTCCAGCACCCATGACCGGTAAGATATTTAATCTTATTGAAAAAAACAGTAAGATCAATACAGCAGCAACATAGGTTGGAGTAGAAGCAAATACAAATGAAAATATTCCTAATAATCCATCCCAAAATGTGCTTTCATAGTTGGCTGCTAATAGACCAATAGTAATACCTATTATTACAGCTATCGCCATTCCTGTTAATGTTAAAATTAACGTATAAGGCAAAACACTTAAAACAGCATTTAGTACAGAAACATCTCTAAATATAGAGGTTCCAAAATCACCTGATGCAATTTGTTTTAAATACAAATAGAAACTTATATACCAGGGTTTATCAAGACCAAGTTCTTCATTTATATCACTAATCATCTTATCAGAAGCCCTTGGTCCCAATATTATCTCAGCTGGCTCGCCTGGTAATAGATAACTTAAACTAAATAATAATAATAGTACTGCTAATAACGTAGGCACTATTAATAATAATCTTTTAACTGTATATATTAACATATGAAATGCTCCTTAAAGATTATTTGTATTTAACTAACCAGCTTAATATTCCTCCATCTGGAGTTAAAGTAACCTCTAGATCATTATTCCAGGTCGGGGTTTTTACTCCATGTGTTACCCAAACACCAATATTTGCTTTATCAACAATATCCTGCATTTGTTGATATAGTTTTGCTCTTTCTTCATTATCCATAGTTTGTTCTGCTTTATCCCATAATCTATCATAGTCTTCATTAGACCAGTGCATCAGATTCCAATTCCCTACCTGACGACTTAAAAACCATTGACTGTTATAACCTGGATCTACAGTATTACCAAATCTAGCATATGTGATATGGTATTCACCATTATGCCATGCTTCAATCTTAGGTCCGATTTCCATAGTCTCAATATCTACATTAATATTAAATTCAGCTAACTGTGCTTGAACTATTGTTGCAATTGTTCTTCTTTCTTGGTTTGCATCTGTTACATATTTTAAATCTAATCCTTCTCCATTAGGATATCCGGCTTCTTCTAAAAGATTTAAAACATATTCCCTATCCACATCATCTAGATTCTTATGAGGTAATTTTTTATATCCTAACATATCAGGTAAAAGCCATGAATAAGCAAGTTCAGCTTGGTCAGCAAATACTCCTATAATAATTTCTTCAGGATCAATTATATATCTTAAAGCTTCTCTTAACTTTGGATTGTCCATTGGAGCTTTTTGTACATTAAAACCTATCCATTGGAATGCAAGATCTGGATAAGTTTCTGTATTTAAACTTTCATTTTGTTTGATACTCTCATAGTTTTCTAAACTTACTTGTCCAAAATCTACTTCACCAGATCTTAAAGCAAGTTCTTGAGACATCTGATCAGCCATCGGTATAAATTCTATTTCTTCAATAAATGCAGCTTGTCCAAAATATTCATCAAATTTAGAAACTTTAATATTATTATTTACTCCCCAACTTTTAAATTTATAAGGCCCACTACCTATGGGGTTACTTGCAAATGATTCTCTTCCCATTTCTTCAACAGCTTTTTTAGATACTATTAAACCAGCATTATATGGCAAAGTAGAAGTGAATAATCTTGCCATTGGTTCTTCTAATATTAACTGTACTGTATAATCATCAACCACCTTAACTTCTTTTAGTTTTGAAAATGACTCTGCTTCAGGAGAACCCTTTTCAGGATCTATTATTCTTTCAAAACTAAACTTAACATCTTCTGCAGTCACTTCCCCATAATCATTATGAAATTGTACATTCTCTTTTAAATAGAAAGTGATTGTCTTGTTATCATCTGAAAGTTCCCAATCATTAGCCAAATCTCCTACAACTTCATAACTACCAGGTTTGTACTTAACTAATCCAGAGAATATACTGTTCATTATAGGCCACTCAGAGATAGATCTTTGTAAAAATGCTGGATCTAAGGTTTGAGCCTTACCATCTAAAGCAACCTTGATCATTTCATTTTGAGCTATACTCACACTACTTGAAAATGCCAAAACAAAAATCACAACTCCAATAAAAACAATAAATTTTTTATTCATTTTTGTTGCCCTCCTTTTATAAATTAAAACTAAATATTAAAATGAGGTTCTATTAACTTTAATAACTCTTGTTTATCTTTCTTGTTTTTTAAATAAAGTGTGAAGTATTCTATTATATTAATGCTTTCAGAAATAAACTGTGGAAATAATGAATAGATTTCATCAAATACTGACTTGTTTAGATATATATAGTTATCTACATTGGCATAAATATATTGATGTAAGTTAAGTGAAAGGAATCTATCGAGAAATTTAAACATATAAGCTTTTACTTTAAAGGGACTATAAAGTATCTCATGTACTTTAAGCATATTCTGATATGATTTATTGATAAGATCAATCTGGAGATAGTGATCATGAAGTTTTGTAATATTGTAGTAATAAATATCAACTATTAAAGAATTTAATTTGTCGTTAGTTTTTATATAAGTTTTTGGATTAATTTTATAGCATTCTTTATTAAAGTATCTTTTTACTAATAGACTATCTAATTCAAGTTCAAATCTCTTGTGTTCAACTCCATTATTAGTTTTTTGATCAATTACTTTATGGAAATATTTATCTAAAAGAAAATGTGTAATAACACCCACAAAATAAGATAAAGCAAAAGGATAATTTTTGCTTCCTTCCTCTTCTTTTAAAAGTTCGAAAGAATTTGCTAAGAAATTTGCTTGGTTTTTGTCATGGAGTAATGTTCCTATATCTGGACCTTTCTTATCTTTAATCCAGGGCCAAAAATCATTATAAAAGAAAAAATCAGGACCTTGTGTGCCAAAGTTATAAAATTTTCTATTTTCAACTAAAAGTTCATACAAAGCCCTGTATTCAATCTCTTTAATAACCATATCTCCACCAACTATATGTGTCCAGAGATCTGGCATAAGATTTCACCTCTTTTATATTTTTATTTTGTTTTTTATTTTTTCATATTTTTTCTTTCCTATTCCACTAATTTTCATAAGGTCACTTTTTTTCTTGAATTTATTTTGTTTTTTTCTAAAATTAATTATCCTTTTCGCATATGATTTTCCAATTCCTTGTATATTCATTAACTCATTTAGATCTGCTTTGTTAATATTAATTATTTTTGTTTCAACTTTTATAGGCTTTTTATCTACTAATATTTTGTCATATAATTCTTCATATTTGGTTGCTGATCTATCCCAACTAAAGTCTTGTTCCATAACTCTTTTTACTAATTTCCCCCAAATATTTTTATCATGATAAAAGGATAATGCTCTTTTTATTGTATATAACATATCATGTGCATTATAATCACTAAAAGTAAAACCATAACCTTCATCTATATATTCATTATAAGGGACCACAGTGTCCTTTAAACCCCCTGTTTCTTTAACAATAGGTACTGTGCCATAACGCATACTTATTAGCTGCCCTAACCCACAGGGTTCGAATCTTGAAGGCATTAGAAACATATCACTACCTGCATAAATCTTTTGTGCTAAATTGGCGTCATAAGTCATCTTAGCTCTCATTTTATCATTGTATCTATTTTCAACATATCTAAAGAAGTCTTCATATTGATATTCTCCAGTTCCTAATACAATAAATTGAAGATTTTCTTTCATTAAATCCTCAATAATTGGAGGAAAAAGGTCAATACCCTTCTGTTCAACCAACCTAGATACAATAGATATTACAGGTATATTTTTATCTTGTTTTAAGCCTAAATCCTTTTGTAACTGTAATTTGTTTTCATACTTATTTTTAATATTATTTT
>JBEPXG010000044.1:0-8693 GCA_041642015.1 Halanaerobiales bacterium | reverse complement strand
GATTTTTGTTTAGATATTATAATCGGGAAAGGTCCAAGTGCTCGTTCAGTGAGATTGGATTTAAATCCTTTTACAATGGTTGGTGCTACAACAAGAGCAGGTTTGATTAGTTCACCATTAAGAGATAGATTTGGCGTTATAAATCGCTTAGAATTTTATGATAATGATGAATTAACCAATATTGTTAAAAGATCTGCACGTATTTTAGATATAGAAATACATGATGGTGGAGCTAAAGAAATTGCAAAAAGATCAAGAGGTACCCCAAGAATTAGTAATAGATTATTAAAAAGAGTTCGAGATTTTGCTGAAGTAAAAGCAGAAGGAGTAATTTCTGCTGAAGTTGTTAATGAAGCTTTAAAGTTATTAGAAATAGATGAAAAGGGATTAGATAGTATTGATCATAAATTATTAAAAATTATAATACAAAAATTTGATGGTGGTCCAGTTGGTCTAAATACTTTAGCAGCAGCAATTAGTGAAGAAACAGAAACAATAGAGGATGTATATGAACCATATTTATTACAAATGGGATTTTTAGAAAGAACTCCAAGAGGTAGAGTTGCTACTTCAGCAGCTTATAGGCATTTAGATATAAATGTTAAGAATGGTGAAAATCTATTTGAAGATAGGAATTGATACAGGAGGAAATATCTGATGAAAGTTGAAGAATTTGATTATGATTTACCTGAAAGATTAATAGCACAAAAACCAGTTAAAAAAAGAGATCATTCTAGATTAATGTTATTAGATAAAAATACTGGTCAAATAGATGAAAAAAAGTTTTATGAAATTATAGATTTATTAAAAAAAGATGATTTATTAATATTAAATAATAGCAAAGTAATTCCTGCAAGATTGTTTGGAAGAAAGGTTCCGTCTGGTACTAATATTGAGGTGCTTTTATTAAATCAGATCAAAGAAAATAGATGGGAAGTATTAGTAAGACCAGGTAGAAGAGTGAAAAAAGGTGTGAAGGTTAGTTTTGGAGATGGAAAATTAATTGGTGAAGCGGTTGAATATACTGAATTTGGTGGTAGAATAATGGAATTTCAGTATGAAGGAGATTTTGATGAAATATTAAATGAATTAGGTGAAATGCCCTTACCTCCATACATTAATGATAAATTAGACAATCCAGAAAGATATCAAACTGTTTATGCCAAAAAGAAAGGTTCTGTAGCTGCTCCAACAGCAGGATTGCATTTTACTCCTGAGCTTTTAGATAAAATTAAAGCTAAAGGAGTAGAACTTGAATATATTACCCTACATGTTGGATTAGGCACTTTTAGACCTGTCAAAGAAGATATAGTAGAAGATCATGATATGCATTCTGAGTATATAGAGGTTTCGAAAGATGTAGTGGAAAAAGTTAAAAAAAGAAAAGAGAATAAGGGAAGAGTTATTTCTATAGGTACTACTGTAACTAGAGCTTTAGAAACTGCAGCACAAAATGGAGAAATTAATGAATTTAAAGGTTGGACAGATATTTTTATATACCCTGGATATGAATTTAAAGTAATAGATGCTTTAATAACAAACTTTCATCTTCCAAAATCAACATTACTTATGATGATTTCTGCATTAGCTGGTAAGGAGAATGTATTTAACGCATATCAAACTGCAATAGATAGAGAGTTTCGGTTTTATAGTTTAGGAGATGCAATGTTTATATATTAGAGAGGATGTTTGAAGTAATGAGTTTTAACTTTAAATTAAAACAAAAAGATACAGATTCATTAGCAAGACGAGGAAAAATTACAACATATCACGGGGAAATAGAAACCCCTATTTTTATGCCTGTAGGAACTCAGGCAACTGTTAAGGCAATGACTTCAGATGAGTTAAAAGATATAGATGCAGAAATCATATTAGGCAATACCTATCATTTATATCTTAGACCTGGTCATAAATTAATTGAAGAAGCTGGTGGACTTCATAAATTTATGAACTGGGATAGACCAATTTTAACAGATAGTGGAGGATTTCAAGTTTTTAGTTTATCTGATCTCAGAGAGATTAAAGAAGAAGGGGTTTATTTTCAATCTCATATAGATGGATCAAAACACTTTATCTCCCCAGAAAAGTCTATAGAAATTCAAAATGCATTAGGCTCAGATATAGTGATGGCATTTGATGAATGTCCTCCTGAACCAGGCAATTATGAATATGTAGATAATTCGTTAGAAAGAACTGTTCGCTGGGCTAAAAGATCAAAAGAAGCAATGAATAATGACAAACAGACTTTGTTTGGCATTATTCAGGGAGGAATTTTTAATGATTTAAGAGAAAAAAGTGTAAAAATGATGACAGATATAGGTTTTCCTGGTTATGCTATTGGTGGGCTAAGTGTTGGAGAAGCTAAAGATGATATGTTAAAAACATTAGATCATACAACTCCATTGTTACCTGAAGATAAACCAAGATATTTAATGGGAGTTGGTACCCCAGAAGATTTAATTGAAGGAGTAAAAAGAGGTATTGATATGTTTGATTGTGTAATGCCTACTAGAATAGCTAGACATGGTTCTGTTTATACTTCTGGAGGAAGGATAACAGTTCGTAATGCAACATACAAAAAAGATTTTAATCCAATTGATTCTAATTGTGATTGTTATGTATGTCAGAATTATTCTAGAGCTTATATAAGACACCTATTAAAGAGAAATGAAATACTAGGTGTTAGATTAACAACATATCATAACTTACATTTTTTCATTGATTTAATGAAAAAAATAAAGTATTCTATTGAAGAGGGTAATTTTCTCTCATTTAGAGAAAATTTCTATAAAAAATATAAAGATTAATTACCAGATCTTTATATAATTTTAAAAAAATTGAAGGATAATTTAATCTGGTATTGAAATTATTAGAGAGTAAAAAAATAAGGAGGCAAATAAAAATGCAATATGTTTACGCGGTATTACCATGGGTTTTAATTTTTGGTGTGTTTTGGTTTTTCTTAATTAGACCTCAAAGAAAACAACAGAAAGATCATGAGGAGATGTTAGATAATTTAAAAGTTGGAGATAAAATAGTTACTATAGGTGGAATCAAAGCTAAAATAGTAAAAATAAAAGAAGATAACATAAGATTAAGAGTTTCATCTAATGTTGATATAGATGTTGTACAAAAATCTATAGCAAGATTAGACAAGTCAGAAGAAGTAGAAGAAGTAGAAACAGAAGAAGAAAAATAATGTATATATTGGGAGTGACTAAAATTGGATAGCGGAGATGTAAAAGAAATCCTGCAATCTGTTGTTATTGCAGGTATTTTAGCTTTTTTAATTATCACTTTTGTTGCTCAATCTTTTGTGGTTGACGGTAAATCTATGGAACCAAATTTACATGATGGAGAACGTCTATTTGTAAATAAGTTCATTTACCGTTTTAGGGAACCTCAGAGAGGAGAAGTTATAGTTTTTACTCCCCGTGGTGCTCCTAATAAAAAATATATAAAAAGAGTTATAGGATTACCTGGAGATACAATTCACATTAAAGATAGTGTCACCTATGTTAATGGTCAACCATTGGAAGAGGATTTTATTAAGGAACAAATGAATGGAGATTTTGGTCCATATCAAGTTCCAAAAGATTCTGTTTTTGTAATGGGGGATAATAGAAATAATAGTGCTGATAGTAGATTTCCAGGATATGTAGGATACGTTCCATATGAAAGTATATCTGGTTTAGCTTTTTGGGTTTATTGGCCGATTACAGATATGAGAATAATTGATCATGTTAGTTATAATAATTTATAAATTATATAATTGTTGAGAAACGGGAGGAAGAATGGTATGAAATATAAACAGAAAAGAATGTTGAAATTTATATTCATAATAGCTGTAGTTGCCTTAGCTGTATTTCTATACTTTAACAATAGTATTAATCTTGGTCTTGACCTACAAGGTGGATCTCACATTGTATTACAAGCTCAACCTACAGAAGAAAGACCAATTACAAATGAGGTAATGTCAGGTATTCAAAGCGTAATTGAAAGACGTGTAAATCAATTAGGTTTATCAGAACCAGTAATACAAAGAGAAGGAAGTGACAGAATCATTGTCGAACTTCCAGCTATTGATAATCCTAACGAAGCAATAGAAACAATTGGTAGAACAGCTGTATTAACTTTTAGGAATTCAGCAGGACAAGTATTACTTACTGGTGAATATATTCAAAATGCAACAGCTGATTATGATCAATATGGAAGACCAGTTGTATCATTTGAAATGAATAGTGAAGGTTCAGATAGGTTTGAAGAAATAACTAGTCAGTATATTGGTCAAAAGATTGGGATTTATCTTGATGATGAATTATTAACAAACCCGACAGTACAGGATACAATATCTGGCAAAGGACAAATTACTGGATATGAATCAGTAGAAGCAGCCCAAAAAGATGCAATATTAATTAGAGAAGGTTCGTTACCTGTACCAGTTAAGGTTGTTGAAAGTAGGACGGTTGGTCCTACATTAGGTCAAATTTCTATACAAAAAAGTTTAATAGCAGGTTTAATTGGTTTAGCTTTAGTAGCAGTTTATATGATGTTCTATTATAGATTCCCAGGTGTTTTAGCTGCTGTAGTATTAATTATCTATGGTATATTACTGATGGGTACATTAGCTGGTCTACAAGCTACATTAACACTGCCTGGTATTGCTGGATTGATATTATCTATAGGTATGGCAGTAGATGCTAATATAATTATATTTGAGAGAATTAAAGATGAAAGAAAATCTGGTAAAACTTTAAGAGCTTCTATAGATGCAGGATTTAAAAGAGCATATAAAACTATTATAGATGCTAATGTTACAACAATAATAACTGCATTAATATTAGCTTATTTCACAAGTGGTACTGTAAGAGGTTTTGCTGTAACATTAGGTATAGGTGTTTTAGTAAGTATGTTTACAGCTTTTTTCATTACCAGAAATGTTATAGACTTATTTACACATTCTAATTTACTACAAAGCGATGCAGCATTTGGTGCAAAGAGGAGGTAAAGATGATGGATATACTGGGAAAAAGGAAAATTTGGTATACAATTTCCTTAACAATACTAGTTATTGGACTATTATTTCTTGCAATTAATGGTCTAAATTTTGGAATAGATTTTCAAGGTGGTACCTTATTAGAATTTAAATTTGACCAACAAGTAACTAATGAAGATGTTAGAAGTGTCTTAAGCGAAATAAATATTGCTGAAGATAGCAAGATTCAACAATCAAATACACAGGGTATTCATGGTGTAATAATAAGAGCTCAAGAATTAACACCTCAAGAGATAGCTGATGTTGAAGATGGTTTAAGAAATACTTATTCATCAACAGAAATGCTAAGAACTCAGATGGTTGGACCAGTTATCGGGCAAGAATTAAGAACTAAAGCACTTTTAGCATTATTAATAGCTTCAATTGCAATTGTATTATATATAAGTGTTAGATTTGAATTCAGGTTTGCAATTGTCTCTATCATAACATTAATGCATGATGTATTAATAACTTTAGGTATATTTGCAATTTTAGGAAAAGAAATCAATACTCCTTTTATTGCTGCTTTATTAACTATTATAGGTTATTCTATAAATGATACTATTGTAATTTTTGATAGAATAAGAGAGAATATGAAGTTGATGCACAAAACACCATTTGAAAAACTTGCTAATTCTGCTGTAATTGATACTTTGCCAAGATCTATCAATACATCATTAACAACTTTGATTACTATATTAGCAATTTATCTTTTTGGTGGGGCTTCCATTAAAATATTCATGCTTGCATTGTTTATAGGTATGTTTGCTGGTACTTATTCTTCAATATTTGTAGCCAGTCCCCTACTAGTTACCTGGACTAACAGGATTAAGAATAAATAATAGAAAGGGGTTTTAAGTATGCAAGGTACCATTATATTTGGATTGATATTTGCAATAATAATTGCTATTTTTGCAATCCAAAATGCTTCCATAGTAGCTTTAAACATACTAATGTGGGAGTTCGAAATTTCACTGGCAGTTGTTGTTCTTGGTTCGATAATCTTTGGAGCCCTTGTTATAGGAATCTTTAGTTATTTCAAACAATTTCAATTAAAAAGAAAAAATAGAAATTTAAAACTTGAGATACAATCATTAAAAGAAGAATTAGAAGATGTAAATGAAAAAAACAGAAAACTAGAAGCAGGTATAGATAATTATAAATCTGAAGATGAATATAACAAAGAAGAAAACAAAACAAAGACTGGATTTTTTGGTCGTAAGAAAAAAGAAAAAACAACTGATGATGAAAAAAATGAAAACATAGCTTATAATTCTGAAGAAAATGATAATAATGATAATATAAAATAAAAAAGTATAAAAACACCCCCTTTTATAGGGGGTTTTGTAATTAAAATAATTAGGTGATAAAATTGAATAATATGTGGTATCTTGAAGAGCAAGAAATAAAAAGAATACATGAAAATGAAATTATTAATAAGATATTGGCAAACAGGAATATTACGTCAGAAAAAGAGGCAGATATCTTTTTAAATAAAGGTATAGGCAAACTAAATGATCCTTATGAACTGACTGATATTAATAAAGCTGTCAAAAGAATTGATAATGCTATAAGTAAAAATCAAAGAATACTTATTTATGGTGATTATGATGTGGATGGTATAACATCAACATCTGTATTAATTAATTATTTTGAAGATATAGGTTTTAAAAATTACTCTTTTTATATTCCCAACAGATTAAAAGAAGGCTATGGACTTAATATTGATAGCCTGAAAAAAGTAGATTTAGATAATATTGATTTAGTTATTACAGTTGATTGTGGGATTACCGCCATAGAAGAAGTTAAATATTTAAATAAAAGAGATATTGATGTGATTGTTACTGATCATCATAAATTAGGAGAGAATATTCCAGAAGCTTTTGCAGTAATAGATCCTCAAAGAGAAACTAATAATTATTATAAAGTTTTAGCAGGTGTTGGGGTAGTATTTAAACTTTTACAAGCTTTAGATATATATAATAATACTCAACATATATATAATCATCTTGATTTAGTTGTATTAGGTACCGTCGCAGATATTGTTTCATTAAAAAATGATAATAGAATATTGGTAAGTGAAGGATTAAAAACATTAAATAATACAAAAAAGATTGGCTTAAAACATTTAATTGAAAAACTTGGTTTAAATGAAAAAGAAATAAATCCTGGTCAAATTGGTTATATTGTTGCTCCACCGATTAATGCTATCGGAAGAATGGAAAAACCAGATCAAGGTGTAGAATTACTGACAACAAAAGATAGTAAAAAAGCTGATAGTATTAGCCAAAAATTAATAAAAATAAATAAAGAAAGACAAAATAAAGAAGAAGATATATATAAACAAGCTTTATCAATGATTGATGATAATGATATTAAGAATCAAAAAGCAATTATTCTTGCTTCAAAAGGTTGGCATCGAGGAGTTATAGGTATCGTTGCTTCTAGATTGATTGATAAATATTATCTACCTGTTATCTTAATTGCAGTAGATGAGAATGGTATAGGACATGGTTCTGCAAGAAGTATTGATAATTTTGATATAACTGAAGGATTAAGTTATTGTAGTGAAACACTTGAAAATTTTGGTGGCCATTCTATGGCAGCTGGATTATCAATCGAAGAAAAAAATCTAAACAAATTCAAAGATATGTTTAATGAATATATGTCAGATGAGTTAAATCCAACTGATTTTATTCCTGGATTAAAATTAGATGCAATTATTAATCATTCTATGATAAATCAGCCTTTTTATGATAAATTAGACAAACTAAAACCTTTTGGTGTTGGAAATCCTAGACCAAAATTTTTATTAAGTAATGTTAAATTAAAAAAACACTATACAGTGGGTAGTAAAGGTAAACATTTAAAAATTGTACTACAAAATGGTCTTTCAGGTATCTGTTTTAATATGGGAAATCTTAATCCAAAATTGTCTAATAAAAAAATTGATCTAGCAGTAAAAATATTTTTAAACAATTGGCGTGGTCGAGATGAAATTGAACTTAGAGTTGAAGATATAAATATAAGAAGTGACCATTCTTTTTATCCGTTAATTTTTAAAAAAGATAATATAAAATTTTATGATAAAAGAGGTATAATTGACAAAACAAAATATATTAAAGGTTTATTTAATTATAATAAAAAAATAGCCGTATTTATAAATGGCAAAAATAAGATAGATAAAATAAAAAACAATTTAAATAATGATAAAGTTGATATCTTTAAAAATAATTGGGATGAATTTATAAATAGGGATAATTCAATAATGCTATTTAATAAAAAATTTAATAAAAACATAGAAGAAAAAACACATTTAGTATTTTATTCCATTCCATTTTCATTATATGAATTCAATAATATTTTAAATAAATTTAAAAATAATAAGGATATTCACCTTATATTTAATAATAGTGATTTGGTAATTAATAACAAGCTTATTAAATCAAAATTACCTAATGAAAAATTATTAAAAGAAGTTTTTGACTATATGTTAGATCAAATTAAAAAAAATAAAATTAACATTACAAATTTATATGATAATTTATATAATGAGTATAACATTTCTAAAAGTATGTTTGAAAATATTATTAAAATATATATAGAATTAAAAATTATTGAAAAAAATGATAAAGAGATTATTTTAAAAACATCAAAT
>JBEPXG010000043.1:0-8786 GCA_041642015.1 Halanaerobiales bacterium | reverse complement strand
CTCTCCTATAAATGAATCAAGTACCTTTTTTATTTCTTCTTTATTAATATTATTCCAATTATTATTTGTTTCTATAACTTTACCATCTGCATCTAATGTATCTGTTAATTCTCCTAATTTAATCTTTGCAATATATTCTTTTTTACCTTCTGGTAGATAAGGAATTATTTTTGTAGCCCGATGTAAACATACAGGTAAAACACCTGCTGCTGAAGGATCTAAAGTTCCAGTATGGCCACATTTTCTTATCTTAAGAACTTTTTTGATATATCCAACTACATCAAAAGAAGTCATTCCGGGTGGTTTTAAAACATTTAATATTCCTGGTGTTTTAGACATAAGACTTCACCTCAGAAATAACCTCTTTAATAACTTTTTTGAAATCACCTTCAACTTTTGCACCAGAGGCTCGAGGATGTCCTCCCCCACCAAATTTATGTGCTGTTTTACTTACATCAACATAGTTATGAGACCTTAAGCTAATATCTACAAAGTCTTTTTTTCTTTCCACAAAAGAAATACCAACTTCTACACCCCTAATATCTCTAGGATAATTAACAAGATTTTTAATTTCTTTTTCATTAATATTTAGTTCATCGATTTCTTTTTTAGACAAAGATAGCCAAGCTATTTTTTTATCCTCACTCATTTTTATATTTTTTAAACCTTTGGATAACATTTTTAAATAATTAAGTGATGGATAACTCTGTAAAAATCTATTTATTTCAACAATATCTACTCCCAATTCTTTTAAGTCAGCAATTAATCTAAATGTATCAGAATTACTATTGGGATACTTTAATGAACCAGTATCTGCTAATACTGCTAAAGCAATTGCTGTACCTAATTTACCATCTGGTTTTAGATTTAATGTTTTTGCAATATCAAAAACAATTTTACCAACTGCTGGATCATTTGAATTTATATAATTTAAATTTCCATATTTGGTATTATCATAATGATGATCTATATTTATAACATAATGAGTATTTATAATATTTTTATAATCACCTAATCTATCAACTGTTGCAGTATCTAATACAATAGCATTTTCATATTTATCTAATTTTTCATTATTTATATTTTTTTCATAAATATAATATTCTTCATCAGTTAAATAATTAAATAAGATATTGTATTCTTCAGTTATATCACTGTGAAGTAATAATAATGAGTTTTTCCCAAGTCTATCTAACAGAAACTTATAGGCCATAATAGACCCGACTGCATCACCATCGGGATCTATATGACCTATAATTAAATAATCATTATTATCTTTTATATAATCACTAATACTTTTTAATTGATTATTTTTCACTTTCTTTTTTCCTCTTTTCATCTTCTTCAATTACTTCATCTATTAAATGTGAGATGTGAACTCCTTGTTCAATAGAATCATCATATCTAAAAATTAATTCTGGTGTATGGTAGGTAGTTAAACGTTCACCAACAAGTTTTCTTATATATTTCTTGGCTGCATTTAAACCTTCCATAGTTTCTTTTTTCTCTTGTTCACTACCATAAACACTAACCATAACTTTTGCATGTTTTAAATCATTTGAAACATCTATTTTTGTAATTGAAGCAAAACCAATTCTAGGGTCTTTTAATTCCCTTAAAACAATTTCACTTATTTCTTCTTTTAAAAGCTGACTCATTTTTCTTACTCTTTTTTCATTTGCCATTTTTATTCACCTCTATAAGGACCTTTCTATCTCCTTATATCTATATATTTCTAAAACATCTCCAACCTTAATATCATTATAGTTTTCAACACCTATACCACATTCATAACCTTCTTGTACTTCTCTTACATCATTTTCAAATCTTTTTAATGAACTAATATTTCCTTCATGTATAACTACACCATTTCTAAGAAGTCTTACATAATCATTTCTGTTTACTTCACCCTCTTTAACATAAGCACCAGCAATAATTCCTACATCAGGTACTTTAAAGGTGTCTCTAACTTCAACTCTACCAACAACAATTTCTTTATATTCTGGTTCAAGTAATCCAGACATTGCATTTTTAATATCTTCAATTACTTTATATATAACTCTATAAGTGTTTATTTCTACTTTTTCTTTTTCAGCAGCTTTTCTAGCATTTGTTCCAGGTCTAACATTAAATCCAATGATTATTGCATTAGATGCACTTGCTAAGTTTACATCAGTTTCATTAATAGCACCTACACCTGTATGGATAACATTTACTCCAACTTCTTCAGAATCAATATTTAATAAAGATCCTTCTAAAGCTGCAATTGAACCTTGAACATCAGCCTTTATAATTACATTAAGTTCTTTAATATCTCCCTCTTGAATATTTCTATATAAATCTTCAAGTGAAACTTTAGAATCTTTTTTAAGTCTTTCTTCTTTTCTTTTATCTTTTCGTTTTTCAGCTAATTCTTTAGCTTTTCTTTCATCTTCCATTACTCTTAAATATTGACCCGCTTCTGGAACATCATTGAAACCTAAGACAATAACTGGTGTGGCAGGTTCTGCTTTTTCCACTCTTTCACCATGTTCATCTAACAAAGCTCTAACCCTACCAGTGATAGAACCAGCAATAATATAGTCTCCGACCTTCAATGTACCATTTTTAACTAAAACAGTGGCTATTGGACCTCTACCTCTATCGAGTTCTGATTCGATTATTATACCATCAGCAACACGGTTTGGATTAGCTTTTAATTCTTCAAGTTCTGATACTAATGTAACCATTTCTAAAAGTTCATCTATATTCTCACCTTTTAGTGCAGATACTGGAACACAAATAGTATTTCCACCCCAGTCTTCAGGTACTAAACCATGTTCAGTAAGTTCCTGTTTTACACGATCAGGTTGAGCATTTACTTTATCAATTTTATTGATTGCTACTATAATAGGAATACCTGCTGCTTGAGCATGATTTATAGCTTCTATAGTTTGTGGCATTATACCATCATCTGCAGCAACAACTAATATAACAATATCAGTTAGTTGGGCTCCTCTAGCACGCATAGCAGTAAAAGCTTCGTGACCAGGTGTATCAATAAAAGTGATTTTTTTATCATTATATAATGCCTGATATGCACCAATATGTTGTGTTATTCCACCAGCTTCACCTTCTGCTACTCTAGTTTTTCTTATTACATCTAAAAGGGTCGTTTTACCATGATCAACATGACCCATTACAGTTACTATTGGTGGACGTGGTTTTAAATCTTCGGGTCTATCTATAATTTCTTCTAACTTAAGTTCAGAATCTTCTTCTTCTTTAACTTCTATTTCATCAGTTATTTTCACTTTAAGATCTAGTTCATCTTTTAAGATCTGTATTTCATCTTCATCTAATGAATAATTTACATTTGTCATAATTCCTAATTGCATCATAGTTTTAATTATGTTATTTGCTGGAAAATCTAACTTTTCTGAAAGTTCACGTATTGTTATACCTTCAGTAACAGGTTCTAAATCTTCATCAGATTCTTCAGTTTCCTCAGACTCTTCTTCAATTTCTGGTTTTTCTTCAATTTCTTTTTCTTCAACCTCTTGTTTTTCATCAGATATTTCACTTTTATCTTCTTTCTCAGTTTTTGCTTCTGATTTGTTCTTATCTTTAACCATATCTTCTACAAGTTCTGCAGTTTCGTCCTCCACAGTACTCATATGACTTGAAACTTCAACCCCTAATTTATTAAGAATATTAATCAATTCCTTACTTTCCATATTTAATTTGTCAGCTAGTTTATAAACTCTAATCTTACTCAAACTAACCACCTCCATATTAAGTTTTTCTTATTTACTTTCTTCAGTTTCTTCTTTTGTTTCTTTTTCTTCTGTTTTGATTTCTACTTTTTCATTGTTTTCGTCTTCATCAGGTTCAGCAAATTCAGATTCTTTTTTAATATCAATTTTCCAGCCAGTTAACTTAGCAGCTAAACGAGCATTCTGACCTTCTTTACCAATTGCTAATGATAATTGAAAATCAGGTACTACCACCTTTGCACTCTGTTCATCTTCATTTATCATAACATCAATTACTTCTGCAGGATTTAAAGCATTTGATACATATTGTTTTGGATCTTCATCATATTGAACAATATCAATTTTTTCTCCGTTCAATTGTTCAACAACAGACTGTACTCTCATACCTTGTGGTCCAACACATGCTCCTACAGGATCTATTTTACTATCATAAGAATAGACAGCTATCTTAGATCTAAAACCAGCTTCACGGGCAACTGATCTAATCTCAACAATACCATCAAAAATTTCTGGTACTTCAACCTCAAATAATCTTTTAAGTAAAGCAGGGTGTGTTCGTGATACTAAAATTCTTGGACCTTTTGTAGTAGATGATACTTCTACTACATATAATTTTAATCTTGAACCAACCCGATATGTTTCAGTAGGAATTTGTTCAGAAACAGGTAATAATGCCTCAGTTTTACCCATATCAATGAGAACATTATCTTTATGAAATCTTTGAATTGTTCCTGTGATTATTTCTCCTTCTTTACGTTTATATTCCTCATACATTACATCACGTTCAGCTTCTCTAATCCTTTGCATTACTACTTGCTTGGCAGTTTGTGCAGCAATTCTCCCGAAATTTTCAGGAGTTACTTCAACATCTAAATAGTCGCCCATTTCTATTGATGAATCGATTTTTTTTGCTTCATCGATTGATATTTCATAGTTAGAATTACTTACTTCTTCTACTATTTTCTTTCTTGAAAACACCATAACTTGTCCATTTTCTTCATTAATTTCAACACTTACATTTTCCTTAGAGCCAAAATCTTTTTTATAGGCAGATAATAAAGCTACTTCGATAGCTTCTAATAAAACTTCTTTAGCTATCCCCTTATCTTTTTCAATATCCTCTAAGGCATTTAAAAAGTCTAGATTCATTTTTTTCCTCCTTTAATTCAACTAGAAATTAAATTCTTCATGTAATTTTGCTTTTGAAATATCTGCAAATTTTAATTTAATTTCCTCTTCAGAATCTTTTAATTTTATAGTAACAACCTTGTTTTCATCTATACCAATTAACTCTCCTATAAACTCTTTATTATTATTTATTTTACGATAAGTACTTACCTTTATATTTTCACCTTTAAACCTTTCATAATCACTGGCACTTTTTAAAGGTCTTTCAACTCCAGGAGATGATACCTCAAGAAAATATCTTTTATCAATTGGATCTTCCTCATCAAGTTTTTGACTAATTAATCTACTTAAATTACTAAGTTGATCAATTGTTAAATCTCCTTCTTCATTTTCAACAAAAACTCTTAAAATCCAGTCATTACCTTCTTTTATATATTCTATGTCAACAAAGTTTAAATTATTTACTTTAACTATAGGTTCAATTAATTCTTCTAAGATACGTATTGTACTGCTCATCTTTAAAACCTCTCTTTCATATAATTAAAGAGTGGGGCAGCCCCACTCCTTAAAAAATTTCAACATTTACCATATTAAAGATTATCATAAATATCACTGTTTTTCAAGAGTTTCCAAAAAGTGATAACTGATTTTTTTCTGGTAAACCAGTTAAAGTACCATGGTCTTTCATCTTTTCAATAACAGTTTTACTTAAACTTGTTCTATTCGTTAAATCTTCAATTGATATAAAATCACCTTTTTGCCTAGCTTGAACTATACTATCAGCAGCACTTGAACCTAATCCTTCTAAACAAATTAAAGGTGGGATAAGCTTTTCATCTTTTAATATAAATTCATTCATTTTAGAATTATATAAGTCAACTTTTCCAAATTCGATTCCTCGGTGAATTGCTTCTATAACTACCTCTAATATAGTTGTTGTTTCTTTATCTTTTGCTGTTAACTTATCTTGATTTTGTAGTTTAACTAAATGATTTTCTATAAAGTCTAAACCTTTATCTACAATTTGAGCATCAAAAGCAGATGATTTTGTAGAAAAATATGTTAAATAAAATGCTTCAGGATAATGTACTTTAAAATATGCTATCCGATAAGCCATCATTACATAAGCAGCAGCATGTGCTTTAGGAAACATATACTTAATTCTTTTACAAGAATTTATATACCAATTTGGTACATTATTATCACGCATCTTTTTTTCTTCTTCATTAGTAAGGCCTTTTCCTTTTCTGACATGTTCCATAATCCAGAATGCATCAACTGGTTTTAAACCTTTTTGTAGTAAATAATTCATAATGTCATCACGAACAGAAATCACTTCTGACAAAGTTGCCTTATTATTTTTAATTAGTTCCTGAGCATTATTTAACCAAACATCAGTACCATGTGATAATCCACTTATTCTTACTAATTCGGCAAATGTAGAAGGTCTGGTATCTAATAACATCTGTCTTACAAAACTAGTTCCGAATTCTGGGATTCCATAAGTTCCTACTTCAGATTTTATTTCATCTTCACTAACATCTAAACTTTCTGTAGAAGAAAATATTTTCATTGTTTCAGGATCATCTAAAGGAATACTCTCAGGCTCTACACCTGTTAGATCCTGTAACATTCTAAGTGAAGTTGGATCATCATGTCCTAAAAGGTCTAACTTCAAGATCCTTCCACTTATTGAATGATAATCAAAATGAGTTGTTCTTACTCTTGTTTCTTGATCATTAGCCGGGTGTTGTATTGGGGTAAAATCAAATATATCCATGCTTTTTGGGACAACCATTAATCCACCAGGATGTTGTCCGGTAGTTTTTTTAACTCCGGTACAACCAGATACAAGACGATTCACCTCGGCTTTTTTTACATTTATTTCATTATCATCTAAATAATTTCTTACAAATCCAAAGGCCGTTCTACTAGCTATAGTTGATATAGTACCTGCTCTAAACACATAATCTCTTCCAAAAAACTCTTCTGTCACCTCATGTATTTTATTTTGATATTCTCCAGAAAAGTTTAAATCGATATCTGGGACCTTATCACCTTTAAAACCCATAAAAACTTCAAAAGGAATATCAAATCCATCCTTTATATATTGACTACCACATTTTGGACATTCTTTGTCAGGTAAATCAACACCAATACTATATTTATTGGAATCATTAAATTCAACATTGTTACAGTTTCCACATCTATAGTGGGCTGGTAATGGATTAACTTCAGTTATATCACACATTGTAGCTACAAATGAAGAACCAACTGAACCTCTTGAACCAACAAGATAACCATCATCTAATGATCTTTTAACTAATTTATGTGCTATTAGATAGATAACAGAATAACCATTATCTATTATTGAATTCAATTCTTTTTCTATTCTATTTTCTATAAGTTTGGGAAGTTCATCTCCATATAACTTTTTAGCTTTACCATAGGTCATTTCCTTAATTGTTTGATCAGCACCTTCAATTTCAGGTGTGAACAAACCATCTGGAATTGGTTTAATATCATCTATCATTTTATAAAGTTTATTTGGATTTTCAACAACCAGTTCATGAGCTTGCTTTTCATCAAAATAATCAAATTCATCAAGCATCTCCTTAGTGGTTCGATAATAAAGAGGAGCTTGATTATCATAATCATCAAAACCCTGTCCTGCTTGTAGTATTTTTCTATAAATTTCATCTTTAGGTTCTAGAAAATGAACATCACCAGTTGCAATTACTGGTTTTTTGTGTTTTTTACCTAAGTTATATATTTTTTTATTAATCTTTTTTAAATCATCTATACTTTCAAGCTGATTGTTTAATAAAAACTCATTATTACCTAAAGGTTGAATTTCTAAAAAGTCATAAAAATCAACGACTTCATTTATTTCTCTACTACTTTTGTTATTTAAAATATAATTAAACAATTGACCAGATTCACATGCTGAACCAATAAGTAAATTTTCACGATGAGCTAAAAGCTCGCTTTTTAAAATTCTTGGTTTTCTATAAAAATTATTTAAATGAGATTTTGAAACCAATTTATAGATATCTTTTAATCCTGATTGGTTTTTTGCTAATATTAAAGCATGATATGGTCTAGATTTTTTCCAATCAATATTTTTTGTTAGTTCATTAATATCTATAACCTTTTGTAGTTCAAATTCATTGTTTTCATTTAGTAAACTAAAAAACAAATGAGCAGTAGCTTTGGAATCATCTAAAGCCCTATGATGATTATCTAAGTTAATATTAAAATGTTTAACTAAAGTTGCTAATTTATGATTTTTCAACTTTGGTAAAACAGCTCTTGCTAAAGTTAAAGTATCAATAAGGGTTATTTCATTTTTTATATCATATTTTTTTAATGGTTTTCTTATAAAACTATAATCAAAGTCCATATTATGAGCAACCAGTGGACAGCCATCTATAAACTCAACAAACTTATCAAATACTTGATCAAATTTTGGCTGTTCTTTTACCATTTCATTGTCAATACCAGTAATGTCAGTAATCTTATCAGAAATATTCTTTTCTGGTTTAATTAACGTAGAAAATTCATCAATGACTTCTCCATTTTTGATCTTAACCGCACCGATTTCAATAATTTCATTGTTTAATGGATTTAATCCAGTAGTTTCTAAATCAAAAACAACAAATTCAGTTTCATCTATAACTTTATCAGTAGGATTTACAACAATTGGTTTTCCATTATCAATTAAATATGCCTCAAGTCCAAAAATAATATCTACACCATATTTTTGACCAGCTTTGTATGCATCAGGATAGGACTGAACAACTCCATGATCAGTGATTGCAATAGCTTTATGTCCCCAATCTGAAGCACGCTTAACAGCTTTTTTTACATCTACAGTTGAATCCATGGCGCTCATCTTTGTAT
>JBEPXG010000042.1:0-8873 GCA_041642015.1 Halanaerobiales bacterium | reverse complement strand
TAAGTTTGAGTCCACTAGTGTTCTGCCAGAACCGCTTGAAAGACAGGTTCGCAAGCATCTATCGGGCTGAAATAGTTTAATAGAGTTTTAAGGAGTAAATAAATGTCTTTAGAAAATCTTAAGTCTTTTCAACAGGGCGGAATGTCTGGGTTCGGTATGGGGACTCAGGAGGATATCGATAATCTTAGCAAGGCTCTTGAGGCCGGTTATCAGGTAGGTCTTAATAAGACTGGAGGTTCTGCTCTTAGAGTAGAGTCCTTGGAGTCTTCTCTTAAGGTTGTTACCTATACTTCTAGTCATATTAGGTTTTGGAAAAAGATTCCTAAGAGCCCAGCATACAGTACCATTGAAGAATATAATCAGCTAACAAACTACGGTGGAAATCAGTCTCCGTTCGTTCAGGAAGGTGAACTTCCGCAAGCGTCGGACACTTCCTACACTCGTAGGGCTCAGTTTGTCAAGTTCCTAGGAACTGTACGTGAGGTAACTCATCAGGCAACTGTGATTCATCCAGCTCATGGTGATCTAATTGCTTTAGAGAACCAGTCTGGTATTCTCTGGTTGTTAGAACAGGTTGAAAATAACCTATTCTCCGGAGATTCTTCTCTAGCTTTTGACGGGGAAGCTGAACAATGGGATGGGCTTGATGCTCTTGTGGATCCTGAGTCTGTTCTAGATCTAGAGGGTAACGCTCTTCAGGAGGCTGATATTCAGGAGGCCGCTAATACAATCATTGAAAATTTCGGGTTTCCAACTGATATGTATCTAGGCACTCGTACAATGAGTGACTTTGAAAAGACCTTCTATCCTCGTGAGAGGGTTCAGCTTCCAGCTCCTGGTAACGGTACTGTTGGTAATACCATTCAGGCTATGGCTACTCAGGCTGGTACAATTCAGTTTAACCCTGATGTGTTTATTAGAAAGCATCCTTCTCCTAAATCGTCTGCTACTAGTGTAAACGCTCCAGCTACACCTGCAAGTATTGCAGCTAGCGCTGCGACTGGTTCTGACGGTGATCATAATAAGGGTGCTCCTGGTGGTACTTCTTACTTCTCTTATGTAGTAACAGCTGCAAATAGATTCGGTGAGTCTGCTCCAACAGCCGTGCTTGGTGCTGCAGTCGCTCTTACTCAGTCTGAGAAGGATAGCGGTAATCATGTACCTTTGACTATTACTAACCCTGGTACTATTGGACCTTTCCCTCCAGAGTATTTCAGAGTTTATCGTTCTAAGTCTTCGTCCACTAACGCGGTTCCTGCAGATTTGAGTAGTTATTCTCTTATTTTACAGGTTCCAGCATCTTCGCAGGCTGCATCCGGTACTACTACAGTAAATGATGTAAATCTTACTCTACCATTTACTAGTACTGCATACTTAGGAGAACTTACTCCTTCAGTTCTTACTTTTAGGCAGCTAATGCCTATGATGAAGATGGACTTAGCAGTACTAAGCCCTGCGTATAGGTGGATGATTCTTCTATACGGAACTCCTCTAATGTTCGCTCCGAAGAAGTGGCTTAGGCTTATCAATGTTGGTGAGCTTTCTACTCGATGAGTGAAGTAGGGTTAGGTAGGTGAAGTGTCTCTGGTGTGAGAAAAGTGCTGATGGAGATGAATATCCTGTTTGTACTTCTTGTTTACTAGAGCCTTCTCCTTCTCGACTTGATAAATCTTATAAAGAACCTTCATATAGTGATGGTGTTGAGTCTAATGACGATGAGGATGAGATTAATCAGATCGAGAAGGAGAAGGATAGAGTTCGCCGCAAGACTGACTTGTCTTACCTAACTGAGAACGCTGGTTCTAGAAAAAATAATTCTCCACATAATATTAGACAGAGATTATTTGAAGAGTCTTTTAAAGATAGTAAGAATCAGATTGAGGGGGAAGAAATGCGTATGAAGAGATTATATAGCAATAGTTTAAGGGAGAGAACTCTAGTTGTTTTTAATGATCTAGTTCTTAAATTTGATTCTAGAGGAGTTGCTCTAGTTCCTGCTCATGAAATGGAGAGAGTGGACAGGCTTAGGAGGCTTCGTCCTGGTAGGTTTACTCTGTTAGATGAGGTAGAAGAACCCGAACCTTCTGTAGAAGAAGATATAGAAGACCTTACTAATGAGTTTGAATCTATGTTATATCAAAGCTTAGAAGGGCAAGAGCCTCAAGAGGGCTTGTTAGAGTATAAACCTACTAAGTCTAATAGTAAAGCTACTAAAAAGAAGAGTACCAAAAAGAAGAGTACTAAAAAGAAGAGTTCTTCTTCTAATAAGAAATAAAAGTACAACAAAAAAAGTTTAGTGAGGATTGATTATGGCAAAGGCAAGACCTGTAGTTTCAGATATGCATAGCGCGGAGTACGACGAGACTCGTAGAGCTTTGCACGATTTAATGTTAGTTCTTGAAAATGTTGCGTCTCATGTGGATGCAGGTACTATTACAGCGGATGAGGCTTTTACTGTTTTAGTTACTTCTTTAAGTAACGGTGTAGACTCCGACATTACTGGAGTAGACAGCGGTGCAAATAACTACACAGGTACAGGACGTAATATAGCTGGAGTTAAGCCTACTCCTACTCATCCTAGGAGACCAAAGTCTACAGAATTAGAAGAAATGTCCTCTGATTCTGATTTTTGAGATAATAATTTTTAGCTTAGATAAGCTTACTACTATACCTCTCTATTTATTTTAATAGAGAGGTATTTGTATTTTATATTACTATCTTGTTATAAATATATTAAATATGTTATAATATCTTTGGAGTTTACTTATATGGCTTGCCCTATACTGCTTAAAGACGTAGCTGGTTCAATTACTGTTTTCTTAACTTTAAGTTCAGATGGTACAGCAGCTACAGGTTTAACTCATACAGATGTTACTGTCTCTTTAAAGAAAGAAGGGGAGTCTTCTTTTACTTTGAAGTCATTGACTGCCAGTGACTTTACTGAAATTGGATCTGGATTTTATGAATTAGATCTATCTGCTACAGATTTAGATACAACAGGTAATTTGTATGTAAAAATAGAAGGCTCTACTATAAGTACAGTATTAGAATCTGTTAATGTAGCTACTTCTTCTCCTAGCGCTTCTACAGATGATTTAACTGTAACTCAGACTTCTTTATTTGGTTATATACTAGACGCGGATGGTAGTTCCGTAGAGAATGCAGGTGTTTCAGCTAAAGTATTAAGTGCTCCAGCTGTACTTAGAGCAGAAGGGCAAGCATACGTTTTAGTAGATGATATTGTATCAGTTAAGACTGATGCTTCTGGTTTTTTTACTCTAAATTTAATAACAGGTTCTACAGTAGATGTATTTATTCCTTCTGCTAATTATAGAAGAACTTTAGTAGTTCCTTCTTCTAATGTAAATTTATTTAGTATACCTTGAATTATAAGAGGTTAAGTTAAATGGCAGCTCCTACTTCTATTGATGTAAGTGTAGATGCTTCTGAGTATTCTAGATATGAAGAAGGTAGAAAGACTATTACAGCGACTGTAGTAGTTTCAGGAGGAGCCCCTTATACAGCTGAAGAAGTTACTGTAGAGCT
Source organism: Halanaerobiales bacterium (assembly GCA_041642015.1). GTDB lineage: Bacteria > Bacillota > Halanaerobiia > Halanaerobiales > M55B127 > M55B127. The sequence continues at coordinate 5,327 of JBEPXG010000042.1, read as the reverse complement.
TACTAAAGCTAGAAAGGCTAGAAATTCTGTAGCAGCTACAGTTACTCTGACCTTTAGTGGGAGTTCTGATCCTCAAGAAGCTGTAGCTGAATTCTTTTTACCAGATATAGTAGATCAAGATCAAATTCATTTAGTTAGACATGGTAAATACTTTATTAGAGCTACAAGCGATACAGATACAAATATAATAGGAGAATCTGATGATTTTGATATATCTGTAGTTACTGTAGATAAATTAAAATCAGATTATCTTTTTGGTATAGACCTTTCAGCTACTGAAATTAAGGCTCCTAAGTTTCAGCCTCAAGAGATTTCTGGTATTTCTATTGTAGAAACTAGTAAAACTCATCCTTTAGGGTTTGATGAATTAAATTATATTTATCATAAGGATGCTCTTACTAATTCTACGGTGTCTATAGGTTCTGGGGCTGACGGTACAGTAGATATAGAAGCTGTAAAAGGTATTGAAGGTGATACTGGTAATAGTTGGACTGTGGAAGTTAGAGTTCCTGGTGGTACCTCTCCTTTAACTGTCTCTACTACAGGGACTCAACTACTTGTGGATCTTTCTGTTAGTTCAGGTACTCCTGTGGCTGTTGATAACACAGCTACTAAGGTAGCTTCTGCTATTTCTTCTTTAAATAATTTTGAAGCTACAGCTACTGGAACAGGTGCTAGTTCTCTTACCAACTCTGAGGGTCCCTTTAGTTTTTCGGGAGGTACTTCTCAAGTAGTTCGTAAGATTAATTGGGGAGGAGGACCTCTCATATCTCTTACAAAATCTGGTACTTTTGTTTTGGTAAAAGGTTTAACTGGTCCTGCCGCTGGTTTATCCGGTGTTCAAAATAGAGATTATATATGTATTAAAGTTAAGAGCTTAGCTTTGCTTCCTACTGAAAATAAAACTGAAGCTATATTGATAGATAACAAAAAGATAGATGATAGTACATTAAAGAGTTTTATAGATAAGTCTATTGATTGGGTAGAGAATGATTATTTAATGACTCATATTGAGCCTACAAATGTTGTTACAGATGTAGATCCTTCTACTGTACAATTTTCTGCAGGAGTTCAAGCTCCTACTCCTATATTCACAGATACTGATTTTGATTTCATTGTAAGTCCTCTAACTTATTTTTTGCATCCTCATAATAGTAGTTGGGTGCAGATACAATTTCCTCACCCCCAAATGCTGCGTATAGATACTTTATTTGGAGCTATAGCTAACACTAGAGTTATAGATATAGATTTGGAATGGATTGAAATATCTCAGCAAGGAGGGCTAGTTCAATTAGTTCCGTATAATCAAGAAATAGCTTTTGATTTTGTAGGGTTGATATGGGTTAATGCTATAAGAGGAGCTGTAGAACTTCCTAACTTTTGGCATTATAATGCTATAGTAGGTTTGAGAGATGCTCCTGGTGATATTAGAGAATTAATATCTAAGAAAGCTGCAATAGATGCTCTAACTATAGCAGGTATGGCACTTAGGCCTGGTGTAGGTTCTTTATCTCTTAGTAGGGATGGTGTTAGTGAATCTGTATCCTATATTAACAGCATGGAATATGGAATGTATACAGGCACTATTAAATCATATAAAGATTGGATAGAAGAGCATGGGAAAGAACTGAGGGCTAGATATAGAGGTCCTATAATGAGAGTAGTATGAGTGAATTAATTAATGGAAGAATAAGCGCTTTTGATATAGCTGTGGATATATTTAAAGGTAGTATATCTACTTCTTCTGATCTACATATATATGTAGACTCTGTTAATGGTAGTGACTCTAATAATGGGTCAAAAGATAAACCTTTTAAAACATTGCAAATAGCTATTAATTCTGTTCCTAAAATAATAAGTCATGATGTATTTATACATATTTTACCTGGTACATATGATGCTTTTACTGTCTCAGGATTTTTATGGGCTGGAGGTAATCTAGTTATTATGGGGGAAGAAGTTTCTGAAGTGGCTTCTTACACTGTAGAAAGTGGGTCTACTTCTAGCTCTATAGTTAAATCAGGTTTAACTGCTGATGAACATTTGGGTTTTGGTATTGAGTTCACTTCTGGCGCATTAAAGGGTCAGAGAAGATTAGTTTCTTGGAATACTACTAGTGATATAATACCGTCTGAAGATTTTTCAGAGGCTCCTAATGTTGGTGATTCTTATAGAATAATTAGGTCTACAGTTGTTATAGAATTAAATTCTAATAATTTAATGTTAACTTTAGAGGGTGCTACTGTAACTACTCTTGGTCCTTCTTTTCTGTACTCTGGTATAGATTCTTCAAAATTAGTTCTACTTAATTTAGAAATTATAAATAATGCTAATTTAAGAAGCAATGTATCTGTACATGGTAAAGTTGTTTTCGCTGGAGTTTATGGTATAAATACTGGAGAGCATTCTTTAATTGCTGATGTACATGGTGTTTTATTTCTGGGATTCTCTTCTGGTTTTGAATTAGATAGAAGATTATTTAATTCATCTGTAGGGTCTTATTTCGGTATTAGTCCTAGTGATTGGGTAGGTTGGGGATGGGGGCATGTAGGTCTTAATCAAGCTACTGGAGGTTTAGTTACTAGTGGAGGTTCTTCTATCTTTGGGTATGCTTGTAACGTGTCTTTAGAGTCTGTAAATGCAGGTAATTATATTGCTATATACGGTGGCTCTTTTACTTTTATAAAATTAATGGCTACTGATTTTATTTTCGAAGGCAGATGTAGGCTTGATCTTGGGTCTCTAACTACTAGTGGTATGTTTATTTCTAGAGGATCTAGGGGTGAGATTTTTGGTTCTATGTTGTTTGTTAATGGTCAAAATGCTGGGGCTTTTATGAATGTTAAGAATAATTCTTCCGTATTTATTGATGTAAATGTTTTATCTGACGACGGGAATGCTCCTGAGTTTGCTTTATTTGCTAACGGTGGTCATATACAAACTTATTCTGACCCTACAAATTTATCAGCTTCTATAGCTAAATTTAGAGCAGGAGATGCTACATCAAATTCTTTAGGATCTTTTGACGTAGGACAGTTGTCTGATAGTAATGCTAATCCTAATGGTTCTGTAATAATGAGGTCTAAGAATTCAAGTGCGGTTCCATCACTTCCAGCTTGATTATATATAAAATTTTTAATAGAGGTATATAGAAATGTCTAATTTGATTAATGGTAGAGTAAGTGGTTTTGAGGCTTTAGTAGGCCTGGAGAATCAAGTAGATATAACCGTTTCTGAGATGCATATTTATGTAGATCCAGTAAATGGAAGTGACGGAAATAAGGGATTATCATCTTCAGAACCTGTTAAATCTCTTAATGTAGGTATAGGTATGGTGCCTGATATTATTAAGCATGATGTGTTTGTTCATCTTGCTGCCGGTACTTATACTCCTGTTGATATAAGTGACTTTGTGTGGGCTGGGGGAAATTTAGTTATTGTAGGAGATGAGTATAATGTTATTCACACAGACACTGCAGATTCAGGGTCTACAGCTTCTAGTATAGTAGGTACTGGCTTTACAGAAAATGAGTATATTGGATATTCTATAGAGTTTACTTCTGGCACATTAAAGGGTCAAAGAAGGACTTTAAGTAGAAATACTACTACTTCTTTAGTTCCTTTACATCCTTTTTCAGGGGCCCCGTCTACAGGAGACGATTATAGAATCTTTATACCTGAGTCTGTTTTAGAGTATAAGTCTGATACTTTTACAATATTTGAAGGTCCTTCGAACTCTTCCTTACCTAGTAATATTGATCTTCCATCAAGAAGTCAGCCTTCTTTGGTTCTTTTAAATATAGGTTTTGAAGGCGATTCTAGTATTACTTTTAATAATTTAATAGGTATTGAAGGTAGAGTTGTGTTTGTAGGGGTATTTAAGGATTCTAGTTCTCAAAAGAACCCAGGGTTATCTATTTATGGTTCTTTGTACTCTGGAGCAGATTCATCTACTGATGTTTTATCATATAATGGTCCATCTCTTTTTATAGATAATGAAGGTTTATTAAATTATTTTAATATATCTAGTAAAGATTGGGTAGGTTGGGGTTATGGAACAGGCTCTCCTTTTTCTGGAGCAGGATTTGCTGCCCAGACTGTAGGTGGCTTTATGGCAGGTTTTTACGCTGGTATTAGTCCTGAATTTGGGTTAGGATCCAAAGGGTTTTTTCTAGGAGTCTGTATTACTGATCAGAATTTAATTGTTTCTACAAATGCTGTTGTTAGATTGTACAATAAAGTAGATATAATAGGAGGGGGTATCTCTTCTACTAATGGTGGTGTAGCTGAAGTGAGAGAGGGGCTGACTTATTTTGATTGCACAGGTAATAATAGTGTTTGCTATTCTTATGGAGGCTCCTGGCTATATGTAAGTGGTATGACTAGTGGTAATGCGAGTACTCCTGACCATACTCTGTGGGCAGAGCATGGAGGGCAGATTCAAGTTAACTTTGATCCTAACGGTTTAAGCTATGCTACCGCTGCTATGAAAGCTGGCGCTGCTACGAGTAATTCTTTGTCTTCAGCAGACTCAAGATTAATTGACTCTAATGCTAGTCCAGACGGTTCTTTGATTTATAGACATGTTAGTGTTATTTGATAAGTGAGTTATAATGTCATTGAGAAATACAGATTGGAATTTCAATAGACTTCAAGAACTTATAGAGTCAAGAGGTGAGGAAGTTATTGTAGAGTCTGGTTTAGCTTGTCCTTGTAGGAATAGCGACCATTATGCTGCGTTATTGCGCCATGAAGGAACCTCTGCTTCTCAAGCACTACTTTCATGTAGTCATTGTAGTGGGGATGGTTTTATTTATAGAAATGTTAGAATAATAAAAGGTTTAATAACTTCTGTTAGTTCTGGTAGCAATAGAAAATTAATAGAATTAGGGTACGCAATGAGTGGAGATTGCGTAATGTCCCCTTCATTGAATGTTAGTAGGGTATCTGATTTTGATAAAATTACTCTTCAATTCTCTATTCCATTTAATGATGGTCAAGTTATATTTAGAGGGGCTGCTAATTATAGAGATAATGTACATATAGCTACTGATTTAAAGAAAAATGAAGATAGACTATGGTATCTACCTAGCGATATTATTTGGTGTGAAGATGTAAATGGTGTGGTTTATACTGTTAATTCAGATTTTATAATAGAAAATAAAAAGGTTGTTTGGGTAGGTAATCAGCCTAGTGTGGGTACTTTATATACTATAAAGTATTTTGGGTTTCCTGAATATATATGTTATTCTACTCCTTTAGATAGATTTGATAGAAATAGAAATTTAGGTCAAAGAGTATTACTTAGAAGAAAGCATGTTGCTTTT
>JBEPXG010000041.1:0-8920 GCA_041642015.1 Halanaerobiales bacterium | reverse complement strand
TTGGTATTTAAAGGGTATGAAAAATTCAACTTATGTAAAAGATAGGATTAATAAATTAACAAAGAAAGATGAAATTATAAAAACATTAAAGGAATACAAGAAGATTTTAAATTAAAGTTTTACTAAATATTATTAAAAAGCATATATCTAGACTTAATCATGGATAATAAGATTTATTTAGGACTATCAATTTGTTGATAGTCCTTTTTGCATTTATATTAACAAAATGATAAAATAATTATGTGCACAAAACTGTGCATAGAGAGGGGGATCATATGCAATTTTATAGAATTGGTAACAAAGTAATAAATAGTAAGTACTTGGATAAAACAATATCAAAAATATTAAAATTAAGACAGTCAGGATATTCTCAGTCAAAAGTAGCAGAAGAATTAGGTTTGGAAAGATCATTTATTTCAAGATTAGAAAGTATTGGTGAAGTAAGAAGAGGTAATAAGATTGCTATGGTAGGTTTCCCAGTAAAGAACAAAGATGAAGTAATAGAAATAGCAAAAAAACATGGTTTAGAATATATATTGATTATGACAGAAAAAGAAAGATGGGATTTTATTAAAAAGAAATCTGGATTAGAGATATTTAATGATGTTATAGAAATTTTAGTTGAATTAAAAGAATTTGATTTAACAATTTTTATAGGTTCAGATATGAGATTAGATCTTGTAGATAAATTACTTGATGGTAAAGTAATTGGCTTAAATATTGGTGAATCTCCCATTCATGAAAACAAGTATGTTAATCCAGATGAAATTGAAAAAATACTAGATTCTTTTTAAGGTGAGGAGCGATTAAATGAAAAAAATAATAAGTATAAGTCTTGGTTCTGATAAAAGAGATCATAAAGTTGAAACTGAGTTTTTAGGTGAGAAGATTTCTATTGAAAGAAAAGGGACTAATGGAGATAAAAAAGCAGCAAAAGAACTTTTTACTAAGTTAGATGGTGAATATGATGCTTTTGGTATGGGGGGAATAGATTTATCTATTAAAGTAGCGGATAAGGTTTATGAATTTAAAGATGCCAAAAAACTAATTGAAAATGTTAAAAAAACTCCAGTAGTAGATGGTTCTGGATTAAAAAACACTCTTGAAAGAATTGCTGTTAAATACATAGATGAAAATTTAAATTTTGATTTAAATACAAAAAAAGTATTAATTACTTCTGCTATGGATAGATTTGGAATGGCAGAAGCCTTTTATGAAAGAGGAGCAGAAGTTGTCTGTGGTGACTTAATGTTTGGTCTAGGTGTTCCAATTAGAATCAAGTCATTAAAAATGTTAAAGGTTTTAGCTGGTGTTTTAGCTCCAGTTGTAACCAAACTTCCTTTCGAACTTGTATATCCAACAGGTGATAAACAAGATATTAAAAACAATAGTAATGATAAATTTAAAAAATATTATGATGAGGCTGATATTATTGCAGGGGATTATCATTATATAAAAGCACATTTGCCACAAAATATAAAAGGAAAAACAATATTGACTAATACTACAACTGAAAGTGACTTATCAATGTTGAAAAAAAGAAATGCAAAAGCATTGATTACTACCACACCTAATTTAAATGGAAGAACTTTTGGAACCAATGTTATGGAAGCAGTATTAGTTGCATTGATTGATAAAGAATTATCTAATATAACAAAAAAAGATTATATTGATTTATTGAATAAGTTAAATTTCAAACCTAATTATATTACTTTCTAGAAATGAAAGGATGATTAAAATTGGATAAATTTGCATTCATAATACATCCATTAAGCTTTGATGACTTTTATAGGAAATTTGATTGGATGAGAAAATTTCCCCAAGACTTATTAAAAAAAGCAACAAAACATGTTCCACCTTTTAAAGTTTCAAAAATTACAGGCATTAAATCAAAAACGGGTAAAGAAATTGAAGGATATTTTTATGCTTGTCCTTTAACATCAGATCAAATTATAAATTTAGATGAAAAATATGTAGTAAATAAGATAATTGAAACAGTTAAAAAAGCCGAGAAAAAAGGAGCAAATATAGTTGGATTAGGTTCTTTTACTTCTGTTGTAGGCAAAAAAGGAATTTCAGTTGAAAAAAATTCTAATATACCTGTGACAACTGGTAATAGTTATACAGTAGCAACAGCAATTGAAGGAACAAAATTAGCAGCAAGAAAAATGGGTTTAGACTTAAAAAATGAGACGATCACAGTTATAGGTGCCAATGGGTCTATTGGGAAAACTGTAAGTAGATTGATTGCAAAAGATATAAACAACTTACAATTAGTTAGTAGAGATATGGAAAAATTAAAGAAGTTGCAAGAGACCATTAAATCTGAAAATAAAAATATAAATGTAAGTTATTCAAATGATATTAAAGAAAGTTTAAAAAAATCAAAAATCATTGTTACTGTAACTGGTGCTGTTGAGTCATTAATTAAAGCCGAAGACTTATTAAGTGGTTCAGTAGTATGTGATGTTGCAAGACCAAGAGATGTTGCTAAAGATGTTGGAAGTAAAAGAGACGATATATTAGTAATTGAAGGTGGTATTGTAAATATACCTGGAGATGTAAATTTCAACTTTAACTTTGGTGTTCCTGGTCAAAATGCTTATGCATGTATGGCTGAAACAATGCTATTAACTTTAGAATCTAAATTCGAAAGTTTTAGCTTAGGTCCAGATATTTATATTTCTAAAGTTAAAGAAGTTAATCGACTAGCAAAAAAACATGGGTTTAAACTTGCTGGATTGAGGAGTTTTGGAACATTATTAGATGAACAAAAGATCAATATGATAAAAAATAATATAACTTAGTTGAAATTTAATGCAATTATAGTAATAATTCTCTATTTTTAGAGGGATTTAAGCTTTGAATGTTTAATAATATAAACAAGTCAAGTATATTTATTAAAAAAGGGAGGTTAATTATGCGAAGAAAAGTTTTTACATTTATTATTGTAATGATCATTTGGATTATATTTGCAGGAAGAATAACTTCAGATGTAATAATTGTTGGAACAATTGCTTCCCTTGTAACAACATGGCTTTACAGTGATTTATTATTTAGAAGTTCTAATCGTAAAAGGAAATGGACTTATTATATAAAAAAAGTAACTTATATTATTTTATTTGTGCCCTTGTTTTTCTATGAAGCTTTTGTTGCAGCGTTAAAGGTATCAAAACATGTTTTCGAACGTGAGCCTTCCTTTTCACCTGGTATAGTAAAGGTAAAAACTACATTAACAAATATTACTGCTTTAACAATATTAGCTAATTTAATTACCCTTACTCCAGGAACATTAACATTAGATTTTGATATGAGAGAAAAAGCTTTTTTTATTCATTGGATTGATGTTAAAACACTTGAACAAGCTGAAACTAGAAAAGAAGTAATAGAAAGATTTGAAAAGTGGTTAGAGGTGATATTCAAATGATTATAGCGATGGCTATAGTACTTGTTTTATTGGCAATGGTAGCATCATATAGACTAATTGTAGGTCCTACAATTACTGATAGATTAATTGCAGCTGATGCAATTATTATTTTTATATCATTGGTTATTTTATTACTAGCATTATATATAAATATAGAGTTATTAATAGATATAGTTTTAGCATATGCAATTTTATTATTTGTTGATGTGTTGATATTTGCAAAATATTTTGAGTATAAGGAGTTGTATAAATAATGGGAATTAGAATAATAATTTCATATATATTTATGTGGGCAGCAGTAATATTTGCATTGATTACTACAATAGGATTAATTAGATTTCCTGATGTTTATACAAGAATACATGCTGGAGCTGTTGTTTTGACTATAAGTGCGGTATTATTATCTGTAGGTGTTGCAATTTATGTTTGGGAACTTTATTTGAGTATTAAAATCTTATTAGTTGGCTTGATATTTTTAATTACTAATCCACTAGCAACTCATGCAATAGCAAGGGCATCATATAGAAAACAAATTGCTTGTCCTGAGGTTAGAAGTGTTGACGAATATTCAGAATATCTAGGTAGGGATTAGATATGGTCATATTAAAATATTTACTATTATTATTTTTATTAATGACAGCATTTTTAGCTATTAACTTTAAAGAAGTTTTAGTATCAATTATATTTTTGTCTATATTTTCAATTATACTAACCACACTTTATCTTATTCATAATGCACCTGATGTAGCATTAGCTGAAGCTGTGATAGGAGCAGGATTAAATACAGCAATATTTATGTCAGTAATTAGTCAAGTGAGAGATGGGAAGAATAGCATATTTAGAGAGGATGATTAGATGTCAAAAACCAAACATGTAATTACTGTTATTGTATTATCCCTTCTAGGAATTACAATGTTAATAGCTTTAAACAAGATACCTAATCAGTTTGAATATGCTAATAGTATTTCTCAACATATAGTAAATAATGCAGTTAAAGAAACTGGTTCTTTAAACTTTGTAACTGCAATTCTTTATGACTATAGAGCTTATGATTCATTAGGTGAAAGCACAATAATTTTTGGTGCAGTAAGTGGAATCGTTTTATTACTTTCAAGAAAAACCTTGCCTGTTTCATCTCATGGTCTATCTTTTATAGTAAAAAGAACATTCGGGATGTTAACACCATTTATTTTTTTATTCAGCATATATATAATCACTCATGGTCATTTATCACCAGGTGGAGGATTTCAAGGTGGTGTAATATTAGGAGCTATCTCAATAATATTTAGTATTGTATATGGAAGTGAGTTTGATTATAAAAGGTATACCCCTACAACTAAAACCTTGTTGGAAACTGGAGGGGCATTATTATTTATTGGATTAGGTTTTTTAGGCATATTTTTTGGTGGAAACTTTTTAATGAACTTAAGATTTTTAAATATGGGAGAAGGTTCTTTGATAAGTGCTGGAAGTATTCCATTTATAAATACTGTAATAGGATTCAAAATAGGTGCTGGATTAGCAATAATATTTTACAGTATGATCCAAAAAACTTTTAAAGAGGGGGTTGACCTGTGATAAATAACTTTGTTTTCGTAGCATTATTCCTATTAGGTTTTTATGCTATTTTAGTAAAGAAAAATTTAATTAAAATGGTTATTGGTTTAAATATTATGGAAGGTGCTATTTTTTATTGGTTTATAACATTAACTGATCGGGGAGGTTTAATACCTATCGTTAAAAGTTCACAGGTTGTAAATAATTTAAATGACCCAATACCACAAGCACTAATCTTAACAGGAATTGTTATTGGAGCAAGTACTTCTGCCTTTTTATTAACCTTAATCATTGAGTTAAATAAGTTTACCAATAGCACTAATCCTGATCAGTTAGGAGGTATGCTAGAAGATTGAGTACTTCCTTGATTTTATTAATTATAATTCCATTGGCAACTGCATTTGCAATACCTTTTGTTGATATTTTTAGTAATAAGGCTAGAAAGTATTTGGTCGTATTTACTACCTTTTTAGAATTATTTATTTTGGTTACTATTATTTTTAATAATTATAGCAGCATCTTAAATGGAACATTATTTTTGAAGTATTATATGGGAAATTGGATACCTCCAATTGGAATAACACTTGTGATGGATATGCTTTCTATATTCTTTTCAACAATGATTACATTTGCCATGGTATTTATTGTGATTTATTCTATTGGTTTCATAGGACATCATGAAGGTAAATACTATGTATTACTATTTTTGATTTGGGCTGCTATGCAGGGGATAATATTAACTGGAGATATTTTTAATTTAGATGTTTTTTTGGAGTTATTATTAATAACTTCTGCTCCTTTAGTTGCATTTAAAAGAAATAGAGAGGGAACAGAAGCTGCTATTAAATACATGTTTTATGGGACAATAGGTGGTCTGTTTGTTTTCATAGGTGTTGTTTTAGTATATTTTAATTTAGGAACATTGAATTTTGCTCATATTTCTCAAAATTTTAATTCGTTATCATTTTTTATTAAAAAGATGATATCAATATTTTTTTTACTGGGTATATTTATTAAATTGGGAATTTTTCCATTTCACTTTTGGTTATCAAAAGCACATAGTGCTTGTCCAAGTTCAATAAGTGCTTTATTATCTGGTGTTATAGTTAAGGTATATATTTATGTGTTTATTAGATTGTTTTGGAATGTTATTGGTTTTGAAGTACTAATAGAAAATGGTTTGGATAAAGTTATTTTAATTGCTGCTTTAATATCAAGTATTATAGGTCATATTATGGCGTTAAATGAAGATGATATCAAAAAAATGTTAGCTTATTCAACAGTAGCAAATCTTGGTATGATAATTTCTGTATTAACTTTGAATACTAAATTAGCTATTATTGCAGCCTTATTACATGTTTTTGGACATTTATTAATGAAGATTTCTTTATTTACCACCACAGGATATTTACTGCAGTTTACTCCTGGTCATAAGTTAGAAGATCTTAAAGGAGTTGCATATAAGAACAAATTGTTATTTATAGGTTTTATTGTTGCTGCTGGTGGGATGATTGGTCTTCCTCCAATGATAGGTTTTAGTAGCAAATGGTATATTTTAAGAGCTTTCATAAATCAAAACATACATTGGGGTTCAATAATTATTATAGTTGGTAGTGTTATTGCTTTTGTTTATTACATTCGTTTTATTATATATGGATTCAAAAAAATTAGTATTGGTCCACCAGAAAAATTCCGTTTAATACTGTCTGTTTTTTATAGAGAACGGGTAGTAACTGATATTGCGATATTTTTTGCAGTTGCAATTATAATAGCAGGAATATTTTATAAAATTGCTCTAATACCAATTAATGGTGCTGCTGAAATGCTTCAAAATCCATATATTTATGTAGAGACTATATTAGGTGGATGATTGAATAATGGAGGGGGTTAATTAATTGGAGATAGTCTTAATTTTATTAATAACAATACCATTGTTTACAGCATTTTTAATCCCTTTAATTGATATATTATATAAAAAAGCAAGAAAGTATTTGGTAGTATTTTCTGCTTTTGTAGAATTTTCTTTAAGTATTTATTTATTTATCTCTAATTATAATGAGATTATTAATGGGACATTATTTATTGGTTATAAACTGGGAGGATGGATACCTCCATTAGGTATTAATTTAGTTATGGATATGCTTTCATTTTATTTTTCTAGTCTTGTAACATTTGCTGTAATGTTTTTAGTAATTTATTCAATAGGATTTATTGGTCATCACGAAGGCAAATATTATGTATTATTATATTTATTATGGTCTGCTATGCAGGGGATTATTTTAACCGGTGATGTTTTTAACTTTTATGTGTTTTTAGAACTTATATTAATTACTTCTGCTCCCTTAATTGCTTTTAAAAGAAACAAAGAAGGAACAAAAGCAGCTATTAAATATATGTTTTATGGTATAGTTGGTGGATTATTCATTTTTATAGGTTTGATATTTATTTATAGTAATCTAGGAACGTTAAATTTTGCTGAGATTTCAGTCTATTTTAATAAATTACCATTACAGACACAAAAATTTATTGCATTGTTTTTTTTATTAGGTTTTTTTATTAAACTCGGGATATTTCCATTTCATTTCTGGGTTGCAAGAGCACAAAGTGCTGCTCCAAGCCCAGTAAGTGCACTTTTATCTGGAATTGTTGAAAAAATATATATTTATTCTTTTTTGAGGATGTTTTGGTTTGTTTTTGGATATAATGTTTTACAGGAACTTAGAATAATTAATCCAATAATATTTATAGCACTTCTTTCAAGTATAATTGGCCACACTCTTGCTTTACAAGAAGATGATATAAAAAGATTGTTAGCATATTCTACAATTGGTCATTTAGGAATAATTATTGCTGTTTTAGTTGTAAACTCTAAATTAGCAATTATAGCAGGTTTATTACATGTTTTTGCTCATATGTTAATGAAAATATCACTTTTTACAACTACAGGTTATATCTTGCAGTTTACTCCTTCTCATAAGCTTATTGATAGTAGAGGAGTAGCCTATAATAATTTAGTGATTTTTTTAGGCTTTATAGTTGCAGCTGGTGGAATGATCGGTTTACCACCGATGATTGGTTTTTTTAGTAAATTGTTTATTGTCCAATCATTTATCGAAAATGGTATGTTGATAAGTGGATCAATGGTTATTTTGGGAAGTATAATAGCATTAATATATTATTTTAGATATATAGTTTATGGTTTTAAAAAAATAGCTTTAGGATCTCCAGAAGAGTTTAGATTAATTTTATCAGTTTTATATAGGGAAAGAGTTGTCACTGATATAGCTTTGTTTTTTGTTTCTACTGTAATAATATCGGGATTATTTTATAAAATAATATATATTCCAATAGTTGGGATCGCAGAGTTAGTGTTAAACCCTAATTTATATATAGAATTTATATTGGGAGGTTAATAGAGTGCTTTCAACCTTTTTAAATCAATTTGTATTTAGTAATTTTAATATAATACTCACTGCAACAGGTATCTTTATTACCCTTGTTGCTTTAATGTCATCTAGAGATTATACTTATGCACATAAAGAATTATTCTATTTATGTAATATAATTTATATTATTAGTTTTATTATGATAATAATGACTAATAATTGGATTATTTTCATAATTGGATGGGAACTAGTTACAATAACAACATTTCTTATGTTACTTTGGGGAAGTAATAAAATAGCAAGGGTTTATTTAATAATTCAGTTTATTGGAAGTAACTTTTTATTATATGTTGTTTTAATGATTATCAATGCAGGATATACAACAATTGGTCCAATTAATGATCTTAACCTTCAAATATTATTAATATTAGGAGTAGGTGTAAAAAGTGCTATTATAGGTCTACATTTTTGGTTGCCGATAGTACATTCACGAGCACCTTCACCAGTAAGTGCAATCCTATCAGGTTGGGTAGTAAAGTTAGGCTTTATT
>JBEPXG010000040.1:0-9377 GCA_041642015.1 Halanaerobiales bacterium | reverse complement strand
CAATACTATATAATATTGATGCTAAGATCACATGTTCTGCAGCATTAGCAGCTTTCTCTTTCTCACCTTCACCTAATCTACGAGATATAAGAGAACTAGTACCAATACCTGTTCCAACAGCAATTGCGATAATAATCATCTGTAGTGGAAAACTTAAAGATAAGGCAGACAAGGGATCTGTACCTAATCTACCAACATATATACTATCAACAACATTATAAAAAGCTTGAACAGCCATTGCTATTATCGATGGTATAGATAAACGAAATAATAAGGGAACTATAGGTTCTGTTCCCATCTTTTTTGAACTATGTTTTGCCAATTTGATCACCTCAAAATATGTTAACCTGTGTAAATGATATATGATTATAAAATTAATGTCAATGAGATCTAAAGTATTCTAAATATTAAGGAGAATCAAACAGTATGGATAAGCAAGTTACATTTGAAGACTTTCAAAAATTCGATATTAGAGTAGGTAAAATAATAGAAATCAGGGATTTTCCAAAAGCAAATAATCCTGCATATAAGTTGAAAATAGATTTTGGGAAAAAAATAGGATATAAAAATTCCAGCGCTCAAATTACTGAACTTTATTCAAAAAAAGATTTAAAAGGAAAAAAAGTAATAGCAGTAACTAACTTTCCACCATTACAAATAGCAGATTTCATATCAGAAGTATTAGTATTAGGAATATATGCTGAAGATGGAGTTGTTTTATTAAGCCCAGATAAAGATGTAGAGCTTGGAGATAAAATTGGATAATTAAAAGTAGAGAGGAGTTTTAATTTGCTAGACTATAAAAAAATAAATAAAAAAACAGATCAAATTGAAGATGACTTAATAAAATGGAGAAGAGATATTCATAAAAATCCTGAATTAGGATTTAAAGAATATGAAACATCTAATTATATAGTTGAAAAATTAGATGAATTTGGTATTGAAAATAATAAAATGTGTGAAACAGGTGTAGTAGGACTAATTAAAGGCAAAAATAACAATAAAACAGTTGCACTAAGAGCAGATATTGATGCTTTAGCAATAAAAGAAAAAAATGATATAGAATTTAAGTCAACTAATAATGGAATAATGCATGCTTGTGGACATGATGGACACACTGCAATTTTACTAGGAGCTGCAAAAGTACTTTCTGAAATGAAAGATGAATTAGATGGTAATGTTAAATTGATCTTCCAACCTGCAGAAGAAGGACCGGGTGGAGCAAAACCTATGATAGAAAATGGTGTATTAGAAAATCCAAAAGTTGACTATATTTTAGGTTTACACATCTATCCTGGATTAGAATCAAATATGATAGGATTAAAAGAAGGTAAAATGATGGCTGCTCCTGACTATTTCAAAATAAAAATTAAAGGTGAAGGTACCCATGGTGCAAGACCACAGGATGGTATAGATCCAATTACTATAGGTTCACATTTAGTGATCGCATTAAATCAATTAAAGGCTAGAGAAACAGATACATTTGAGCCTTTAGTAATTACTTGTGGTTCATTTCACGCTGGAGATGCTTTTAATGCAATTCCAGATGAAGCTACAATGACAGGGACAGTAAGAACATTTGATAATAAATTAAGAAAACATATAAAAAAAAGAATCGAAGAGATAACAAAAAATATTACAGCTGCCTTTAATGCAGATTATGAATATGAATATATATTTGAATACCCACCAGTGTATAACAATCCTGAGTTAACTAAATTAATGGAAAAAGTAATATCAGATAAAATAGGTAAAAATTACATATATATAATACCTGAACCTTCTATGGGTGGAGAGGACTTTTCATATTTTACAGAAAAGATACCTGGAACATATATGAGGTTGGGAACAAAAAATGAAAAGAAAGGTATCACAAAACCCTTGCATTCACCATATTTTAATTTAGATGAAGATATCTTAAAACAGGGAGTTAAGCTTTTTGTTAATGGTGTTAATAAAATTTTAAATCAAAGTGACAAGGTAAATAAATAATGGAATAGTAAAAACAGAGAAAAGTGTAGTAATAAAGACACCTTCAGCTGCAAATGTTCTATCACCATCAAATTTTTCGGCAAATAATACTATCTGTGCTCCAGATGGCATTGCCACTAAGATAATAAGAATTTGGTAAATTATTGGTTCTAGATTAAAGAATGAAAGAACAAATAGTGTGATTAGGGGATAGATAATTAACTTTGTTGTACCAATAATTATGAGGTTTTTATCCAAAAAGATCTGTTTTAAGTTAACAGAGACTAATGAACTACCTATTACTAACATTGAAATTGGGAAAGTAATATCACCTAGCATCTCTAAAGAACCGGTAATAAATTCTGGTGGTTTAAAACCTGTAAATAAAAGAATAAATCCAATTATAATAGCAATAACTCCATTATTTATTAAATTACTAAAATCAAAGTTAAACTTACCTTCTTTTCTTGTAAATAAATAAACACCATAAGTCCATACAAAGACATTGTAGAAAATAATTTTAATTACATTTAAAATAATACCATTTTCAGGAAATAGGGTAGTAATAACTGGAATACCCATATAGCCAACATTTCCGAAGACAAGTAAGAATTTAAATATCGTATCTTTTGCTAAAGATAAATCAAACATTTTTGCTATAAGTTCCGTAATAACAATGACTATAATAAAAACACTTGCAGTTATAATAGTGAAAGTTTTAACATAATCTATCAGTTGACTGTTGATTTCCACAATCATTGAGGATATAATTAAAGCAGGTAGAGCTATATCTACTAATAAATTAGATAAGCCTTTGTTTAGTTTTTCAGTTATAAATTCTTTCTTTCTTAAAACATACCCCAAAAATATTAGAACAAAAAGGCTTAATATTTGAGAAATCACTATACTATATGCCATCTGTATTACCTACCTTTATACGATTATTGAGAATAATTGTATCATATATTAATTTAGAGTGTCAAAGGGGCGATTAAAATTATTAATAACTTAGTTTCTACAATTAAGGATTCATGTCATGAATGTTATGCTTGTGTTAGAAACTGTCCGGTTAAAGCATTGAGGGTAAAAGATGGTCAAGCTGAGGTAATAGAAAATCGTTGTATAAACTGTACAAACTGTGTTGTAATATGTTCTCAAGGTGCAAAAGAAGTGAAAAATTATAAAACCGAACTAAAAACTAAATTAAAAAAGAAAAATAATAAAATAGTTGTAGGATTAGCACCTAGTTTTCCCGCTTTTAACCATGCTCTGAATTATAATGATTGGGAAAACATTTTGTCAAAAATTGGTTTTGATGAAGTTTATGAAGTATCTTGGGGTGCTCAACTTATAATAAACGAATACAAAAAAATATTAAAAAATTCCGATAAAACAATTATTAGTAGTGCCTGTCCAGTTGTAGTAAACTATATTTCTAAATATTATCCCCAACTTATTGATAATCTTGCACCAATCGTTTCTCCAATGGGAGCATTAGTTAAGTATCTTGAAAAAACATTAGATAATAAAACAAAAATCGTTTTAATAGGTCCTTGTCATGCAAAAAAATCAGAATTTGCTAATAATAAAAAAGTATTTGGAGTTTTAACTTTTACAGAAATTTATGAGATGTTTAGTGATATTTTTGATCATGATTACAAGTTAGAGAATATAACTAATAATGATAATACAAAAATTGGTGATGAAGCAAGAAGATTACCTATTGCTGGAGGACTAAAATCTGCTGTAATAGATGAACTATCAACTCAAGATAGATATATTAGAGCTGAGGGAGCTGAAAAGTTAAGCGGACTTTTTGAAATGATTATAAACAACGAGTTAAATCCAAAGTTTGTTGATGCTCTTTTCTGTGAAGGGTGTATAAATGGTGTAGATCTTAAAGATAAAAGTCATTATAAAAAAGAAATAGCAGTTGATAAATTTGTGAAAGAAAAAAACAATAAATCCAATAGTTATAATTATAATATGGATAAAATAAATAATATTGATTTTAATATTCACTTTAAAAAAAATCCACAACTACTTAATGAACCACGAGAAGATGAAATATGGGAAATCTTAGCTAAAACCAATAAATATAGTAAAGAAGATCTTTTAGATTGTGGAGCATGTGGCTATGAATCCTGTAGAGAAAAAGCAATAGCAGTTTATCAAGATTTAGCTGAAGTTGAAATGTGTTTACCATATCTTATTAATGAAAAAAGAAATGAAATTAGTAATGTTAAAGACCTAAATTTAGAACTTGATAGCATTATTGATTCTTCATATGATGGAATATTAGTTATAGATAAAAACTTAAATGTAGAAAGAGTAAATTCTTCATATCTAAAGATGGTAAACTTAAAAAAAGAAAACATTTTGAGTTATAATATTAAAGAATTAGAAGGTAATAAAATAATATATCCATCTGCAGCACTGTTATCTTTTAAAGAAAAAAAAGATATTACCATTGTACAAAGTACAAATAATAAAAGACTTTTAACAACAGCTACTCCAGTTTTTTCTGAAGATAATGAAATTATAAGAGTAATAGTAAATGCAAGAGATATTAAAGAACTAGATATGTTTGTCGATAATAATTATAAGAATAATGAAAAAGTAAAAATTAAAATTGATGATAAAAATAATCATTATAATAATATGTCACATATTGTTTGTAAATCAGAAAAAATGAAAAGAATACTTAAAGTAGCTGATAAAATTGCAGATACTAATTCTACTGTTTTAATTACAGGTCCTTCAGGAGTAGGAAAAGAAGTTGTTGCAAGATATATCCATAATGTAAATAAATCACGAGAAAAATTTATAAAAATAAACTGTGGTGCTATTCCCGAAAGATTATTAGAATCTGAACTATTTGGCTATGAAACTGGTGCTTTTAGTGGTGCTAGAAAAGAAGGAAAACCAGGTATAATAGAAGAGGCAAATAAGGGTACACTATTTTTAGATGAAATTGGTGAAATGCCTTTAAATATGCAGGTTAAATTATTACAAGTTATACAAGAGCACAAAGTTACTAGAATTGGTGGGGTAAAACAAATTGATGTTGATTTCAGATTAATAACCGCAACTAATAGAGATTTAAAGCAAATGGTTAAAAATGGAGATTTTAGAGAAGATCTATTTTATAGGCTTAATGTTATCCCTATTAATATACCAGCTTTAACTAAAAGGCCCGATGATATAAAACCATTACTTGATTATTATACAGAAGTATTTTCGAAGAAATATAATAGAGAAGTTAAATTTGATCCCGAAGTTTATACAATTTTATTAAATTATAGTTGGCCAGGTAATGTAAGAGAAATAATAAATCTATTAGAACGCATGATTGTAACAGCAGATCAAAATAGTATTATTTCAAAAAACATGGTAAAAAAACAGTTAAATCAGTTCAATCAAGGTGAAGATTTAGAAGATATAATAGTAAATGATATAGTCCCATTAAAAAAGGCTGTTGATGAAGTAGAAAAAAAATTACTTAGATTAGCTAAAAAAGAAGGAAAAACAACCTATGAAATTGCAGAAATATTAGGTGTTAATCAGTCTACAGTAGTTAGAAAACTAAAAAAGCATTTTCATTGATGCATAATTGCATTAATTGATGTTATATTGCATTGATGGTCTTATTACCATCAGCAATAAAAAAGTACAATAAAATTAATAATATATGATGCATTTTTGCATTCTACTAATGAGTCCTGAAAATAAACGGGACTCTTTTTTTATTTTATTAACCCCCTATAATGACTAATATAAAAGGGATATAGTTATATATATTTGTTAATAGAGAGTTTGGCACAGTAAATGCATTATAATATAGGTGAATATGTGAAATATATCATAAACATTAGAAATTTTAAAAAAATCATAAAAATTATTTATTAGTAAAGGAGTGTGATAGCTGATATAACACTAATTATTATATTAAAACAATAAAGGGAAAAATTTTTAACACTTAAAGAGAATGTGTTCACATGCACGAAAGGGGGATTTTAATGACTACTATTAGTCAAAAAGATAAATATGTAATTGATAAACATGAATTAAAAGACCAATTAACCAAATTTATTGATAAAGAACGTTTTGAAGATGATCAATATATTAATAGAATTAACAATCGTTTAGAAGAAATTCTTATGGATAATTTAGATAAATCTGAAAATTTAATTGAAGTATTACATGAGGTTCAAGGTTTAATTGGATTTATTCCAAAGTATGTTCAAAAAGAAGTAGCGAAAGCATTAAACTTAGCTCCAGGTGAAGTAACCAGTGTAATCTCGTTTTATGCACATTTTTCTGAAAAGCCAAAAGGGAAGTACCAAATTGCAATTTGTAAAGGTACTGCTTGTTATGTAAAAGGTTCTGTAGACATTATTGATAGAATAAAAAAAGAATATAATATACAGGCAGGAGAAACAACTGATGATGGCTTGTTTTCATTAGAAATAGTTAGATGTTTAGGAGCATGTGGATTAGGACCTGTTATGACTGTAAATGGCAAAGCTCATGGATTATTAAATACTGAAAAAGCTGTAAATATATTAAAAAAATATGAAAATAAAGAGATGTAAGGAGGTTATAAGATGCAGGCAACAAAAATAAATAAAATATCTTCCTATGAAGGCTTTAAAGAGTTTAAAAAGTATCTAGATAAGAAAAAAATGCAAGATCAAACAACAAAAATATTAATTGGTATGGGTACTTGTGGTATTGCAGCAGGAGCAGAAGATGTATTTGATGCAGTAGTAGATGAAGTAGATAAAAGAAATTTAAAAAATATAGAAATAACTAAAACAGGATGTATTGGTTTATGTGCCAGGGAACCTGTAATTGAAATTCGACAAGGAGATACCAGAGTATTATATGGTGATGTAACTTCTGATCGGGCAAGAGAACTTATCAATCAAAGTGTAATTGAAGGTAACATAATAAAACAATGGCAAATCCCAGATGATGATCCATTTTTTAAATCGCAAAATAGGATAGTTTTAGAGAACTGTGGAAAAATTGACCCAGAAAGTATTGAAGAGGCGATTATAAATGATGCCTATGATGGTTTGGTAAAAGCAGTAGATAAAATGAATCCTCAAGAAGTAATTGATGAAATCAAAAACGCCAAACTAAGGGGAAGGGGTGGAGCAGGTTTCCCTACAGGTCTCAAATGGCAGTTTGCAAAAGATAATATAGATGATCAAAAATATATAATTTGTAATGCTGATGAAGGAGATCCAGGAGCATTTATGGATAGAAGTGTATTAGAAGGTGATCCTCATAAGCTCTTAGAAGGGATGGCAATCGCTGGTTATGCAATTGGTGCTAATAAGGGATATATTTATTGTAGAGCTGAATATCCCTTAGCAATAAAAAGGTTAAAAAAAGCAATCAGTGATGCAAAAGAATTAGGTTTACTTGGAGATAATATCTTAAATACAGATTTTAGTTTTGATATAGAACTTCGTTTAGGAGCAGGTGCATTTGTTTGTGGTGAAGAGACCGCTTTAATTGCCTCTGTAGAAGGAAAAAGAGGTGAGCCTAGACCTAAACCGCCATTTCCAGCTGAATCGGGCTTAAACAATAAACCAACAATTATAAACAATGTAGAAACTTTGTCTAATGTTCCCGATATTATTAGTAAAGGGGAAAGTTGGTTTAGAAGCTTTGGTACTGAAGATAGTCCAGGAACAAAAGTATTTGCTTTAGCAGGTAAAATTAAAAATAATGGTTTGGTTGAAATTCCAATGGGAACAAAGTTAGGTGAAATTATTTTTGATATTGGTGGTGGATTAGAAAATAATGGTACCTTCAAAGCTGCCCAAACTGGTGGACCATCTGGTGGTTGCATACCTATCGAATATCTAAATGTTCCTATTGATTATGAATCTTTAAAAGAATTAGGAACAATCATGGGTTCTGGTGGTTTAATAGTGATGGATGAACAAACCTGTATGATAGACCTTGCAAAATACTTTATTGATTTTTGTAAAGATGAATCATGTGGTAAATGTACACCATGCAGAGTAGGAACAACCAGAATGTTAGAAATATTAGAAAGAATATCTAGTGGTAATGGAACACTTAAAGACCTTGATCTATTAGAAGAAATGGGAGAAGTTATTAAAGATTCCGCATTTTGTGGACTTGGTCAAACTGCTCCTAATCCGGTTTTGAGTACCTTAAGATACTTTAAAGAAGAATATGAGTCACATATACTTGATAATTATTGTGAAGCGTCCAGATGTGCTTCTATGTTTAATTCACCTTGTCAGAATGCATGTCCAGCTGATGTAGATGTTCCATTATATATTGACTTCATAAGACAGGGTAAGTATAAAGAAGCATATAAAGTGATACAAAAAGAAAATCCGCTTGCGTTAATCTGTGGACGAGTTTGTTATAACCTATGTGAAGGTGCTTGTAATAGAAATTCAATTGATGAAGCATTAGCCATCAGAGAACTAAAGCGATTTGCTAGTGATTATGTACTTAAAAATGAAGGCGGATTTCCTGTACCACATATTGAAAATGAACTAGATAAAAAAGTGGCAGTAGTTGGTTCTGGTCCTTCTGGTTTAACAACAGCCTTTTATCTTAGAAAAAAAGGTTATGATGTAACCATATTTGAAGCATTACCTGTAGTTGGTGGTATGTTAGCAGTTGGTATACCAGAATATAGATTACCAAAGGATTTATTAAATGAAGAAATTACAGTATTAACTACTATGGGAGTTGAGATAGTTGTTGATACTAAAGTTGGTGAAGATATAACCTTAAAAGAATTAAAAGAGCAGGGTTTTGAAGCAGTATATATGGCTGTTGGTGCTCATGAGGATAGAGAATTAAATATAGAAGGTAAAAATGTTAATGGAGTATATTCAGGTGTCGAAGTTTTACGTGATATTAACTTAGGTAAAGATCTTGATATTAAAGATAAAAGTGTTGCAATAATCGGTGGAGGTAATGTAGCAATTGATGTAGCACGTAATATGGTAAGACTTGGGGCAAAAGAAGTTAATGTTGTTTATAGAAGAACAATTAATGATATGCCTGCGCATCGAGAAGAAATAGAAGAAGCACAATATGAACAGGTAAAAATGAACTGTTTGGTTAATCCAATAAAGATTATTGGGGAAGATGGAAAAGTAAAAGGATTAGAATGTGTGAAAATATCGGGTGGTGAATTTGATAAAACTGGTCGCAGAAAGCCTAGAGAAATTGAAGATTCAAACTTCAAAATGGAAGCAGATATTGTAATATCTGCAATTGGACAAAATGTTGAATGTAACTTTAACTGCAAAGATATTGAGGTTAGCATAAATGAAAATAATTTAATAGATATTGATAATAACTTACAAACAAATCATTCTTGGATTTTTGCAGGTGGA
>JBEPXG010000039.1:1710-9462 GCA_041642015.1 Halanaerobiales bacterium | reverse complement strand
GCCAAAGTAACTGTTGTTAAGGAAAATGATAATTATTATAAGTTGTTAATAAGTGATTATAAAAAAGCTAATAATACTAATGAAAGTCAAAAACAAGGAAGAGTAATATTTATAAAATCAGAATTTTTAGGTACGGGTGAACAGCAATTAGGAGATATATTAATTAAAGGATTTATTAAAACATTACTTGAAATTAATCCTTTACCTGATAAAATTATATTTATAAACTCAGGTGTTAAGTTACCTAGTACAAATGATGATGTAATCAATTCATTAAAAAAACTAAAAAATAATGGAGTAGAGATACTTTCCTGTGGTACCTGTTTAGATTACTATAATCTAACAGATCAACTTAAAGTTGGAAATGTAAGTAATATGTATGAGATAGTAGAGAGTTTAAATAATGGAAATGTATTAGAAATATAAATATTTAATTTAAGAGATAGAAGGTGGTGAATTTAATGACAGAAAAAGTTAGACTAACTCAATATAGTAAAACATCTGGTTGAGCTGCCAAACTGGGCCCTAAAGCCCTGTCGCAAGTTTTGCGACAAGTTAGTTTTGTAAATGATGATACAAATCTATTAGTAGGTATAGAAACTGGTGATGATGCAGCAGTATATAAATTAGATCAAGATAAGGCATTAATTCAAACTTTAGATTTTTTCACACCTGTTGTTGATGATCCATATATTTATGGTCAGATTGCCGCTGCAAATTCATTAAGTGATGTTTATGCAATGGGGGGCAAACCCATTATGGCAATGAATATTGTTGGTTTTCCGGAATGCTTAGAACAAAAACTATTAGTTGAAATACTACAAGGTGGTGCAGATAAAATTAAAGAGGCTAATGCTTCTTTAGTTGGTGGTCATACAGTAAAAGATGATGAGCCTAAATATGGATTGGCTGTTGCTGGTTTAGTACATCCAGATGATCTAATAACTAATTCAACTGCAAAACCAAATGATAAATTAATTTTAACAAAACCTTTAGGAACAGGAATAATGATATCAGCTATTAAAGGTGGCTTAGAAAAAGGAAATACTGATAACCAAGCAGTAAGGTCAATGATGGAATTAAATGATAAAGCAATTGAAGTATTTAATAAGTATAAGATTAATTCATGTACTGATATAACAGGTTTTGGATTAATTGGTCATTTAACTGAAATGGTAAAAGCAAGTAATATACAAATTAATATAGACACAAAACAGGTTCCTATTTTTGATCAAGTTGCTGAATACACTGAAATGGGATTATATCCTGAAGGTGGTTACTCAAATAGAGAAAACTATCAGGAAATGGTAAATAAAAAAGAAGATGTAGATGAAGTTATTGAAGATATTTTATATGATCCCCAAACATCTGGCGGATTACTACTTTCAGTAGCTGATCATATTAGTAAAGAGGTATTAGATATGTTACATAGTATTGGTGTCAAAAATGCAGCAATAATTGGAGAAGTAAAAAAAGGTGATCAAGAAATAATATTGAGATAGGGTGATATTTAATGAATTATTATTTATTAGTTTTTCAATCAACACATCAATATATGAGAGCTGAAAAACTTTTTGATGATTTAGATTATGAGTTTGAACTTTATAATATTCCACCTGAAATTAGTGCAGACTGTGGTTTGGGTTTAAAGTTTGAAAAGACTGTTGATTATGAAAAAATATTTAAGATAATTAAAAGAAGTGGAATTGAAATAGATGGCCTATATCATATAGAAAAAGAGGATGTAGGAAAAAACATTGAAAAAATAAGATAATTTTTGTCGACTTTATTGACAATAGAGTTTCTGTCTTGTATAATAATAAAGAAGTTTGTGAAAAAAATATTATATAAAGATGGTTGATGAAGATGGGAGAGTGCTTTTAAGCCACCGAAGGGGTAAATTCTCTGATTGCCAAAAAAGGAGAATGAAACTTTCAGGTCAAAGGACCGTCTTCT
The DNA here is from genome assembly GCA_041642015.1 of Halanaerobiales bacterium. Taxonomy (GTDB): domain Bacteria; phylum Bacillota; class Halanaerobiia; order Halanaerobiales; family M55B127; genus M55B127. Next base: position 7,506 of record JBEPXG010000039.1, on the reverse strand, counting down.
GACAGAACTCTGGAAAGTTTGAAATTTAAACACCGAAGGAGCAGCCTATTTTAGGGTAATCTCTCAGGTTTAAAGACAGAGTAGTAATGGTTTATCATTGCTATTCTGTCTTTTTTATATTTAAAAAGGAGATTATTATGAACGAATATTTGATAGTAACCAATAATGAAAAATTAATTAATAAATATGATGAACATAATATTGAAATTATCAAGGAAAGAACAATAGAGAAAATTTTTAAAAAAACTCGTGATTTAATTCATAAAGGATATATATTAATATCTCATCCACTTGCAGGTAGTGTCAAGCCATATCAAAATCCTTATCGGTCAATAATATTAAAAAATGGCAACCAACTAGACTATCAATCTTTAAAAAATTATGAAAATTCATATTATAAATACCAGCAATTTAAAACTGATAAAGAAAATAATATAAAATTAAGTGAGAAGATTAAAGACGATTATCAGACTATTGATTTGACTTTAATTGATAGTGCATTAGAGTCAATTGATCTTAAATAGAAAATTATTAATATAGGAGGTGATTAAGATAATAGAGTTAAATAAAGATAACTTTGATTCAGAAGTGCTTAACTCTGAAGGTATTGTAGTAGTAGATTTTTGGAGTGATAACTGTGATCTTTGTTTAGAATTAATGCCAGATGTTGAAAAGATGGCAGATAAGTATGGTGACAAAATTAAGTTTACCAAATTAAACATTAAAGGAAACCGTCGTCTGGCAATTAGTCAAAAGGTATTAGGATTACCTTCTTTAGTTTTTTATGAAAATGGTGAGAAAAAGGAACACCTCACTGGAGATGACCTTGAGATAGAAGATATCGAAGAGGTATTAGATAATTATTATAACCAGTTATAAGAAAGGGGTGAAGATGTGAAATTAAAAATAGGAAAGATAGAAATTAAAGATATTTGTTTTAGTGATAAGACAAAAATCAAGGATCATGTTTTATATATAAATAAAGATGAACTTTTAGAAGATATAAATGGCAATGAAGATATTAAATCAATAGATATAGATTTAGTAAAACCAGGAGATAGTGTTAGAATTATTCCTGTAAAAGATGTTATTGAACCAAGAATCAAAGTGGAAGGTGAAGGTGGCGTTTTCCCAGGATTTTTATCTGATGAACAGGTAGTTGGATCAGGTAAAACTTTAGCATTAAAAGGTTGTAGTGTTGTAACAACAGGTAATATTGTTGGATTCCAGGAAGGTATTATTGATATGACTGGACCTGGTGCAGAGTATACACCTTTTTCTAAGTTTAATAATGTAGTAATCAATTGTACAGTTAAAGATGATATTCAACAACATGAACACGAAGAAATAGTTAGAATGGTTGGACTTAAAGCTGCTAGATATTTAGCTAAAGCAGCAAAAGATATAAAAGAAGATACAATAGAAGAATATGAAAACAAACCATTTTATGAAGCACATGAACAGTATCCTGATTTACCAAAAGTAGGTTATGTATATATGCTACAAAGTCAGGGTTTATTACATGATACTTATGTATATGGTATAGATGCAAAACAAATTTTACCAACATTAATGTCTCCTACTGAAATCATGGATGGAGCTATTATTAGTGGTAACTGTGTATCTGCATGTGATAAAAATGCTACCTATATGCATCAAAACAATCCTGTAATTGAAGATTTATATAAAAGACATGGTAAAGACTTTAACTTTTTAGGAGTAATAATTACCAATGAAAATGTAACCTTAGCAGATAAAGAAAGATCTTCAAATTTAACTGCAAAATTAGCTCAGCAGATGGGCTTAGATGCAGCAATAGTATCTGAAGAAGGCTTTGGTAATCCAGATGCTGACTTAATTATGAACTGTAAAAAATTAGAAGAAAAAGGTATTAAAACAGTATTAATTACAGATGAATATGCTGGTAGGGATGGAAGTTCACAGTCATTAGCTGATGCAGATCCAAGAGCAGATGCAGTTGTTACTGCTGGTAATGCTAATGAAGTAATTACTTTACCACCACTTGATAAAACTATTGGATATAATGAAACTGCTAATGTAATAGCAGGTGGTTTTGATGGTAATATTGCAGAGGATGGAAGTATAACAGTTGAAATACAGGCCATTACTGGTTCAACTAATGAATTAGGATTTAATAAATTAACAACAAGAGGTTATTAAAATACTATGGAGGTGTTTGTTAATGTTAGAAGGTAAAAAAGTAGCTATCCTTGGAGACAGAGATGGTGTTCCAGGACCAGCTATACAAGAATGTATTGAGACAACTTCAGCTGAAGTTGTATTTACTACAACAGAATGTTTCGTCTGAACAAGCGCAGGAGCTATGGACTTGGAAAATCAAGCTAGGATTAAAGAGTTAGCTGAAAAGCATGGAAAAGAAAACCTAGTAGTAATATTAGGTGGAGCAGAAGCAGAAGCTTCTGGTCTAGCATGTGAAACAGTTACAAATGGAGATCCTACATTTGCAGGTCCATTGGCAGGAGTCCAGTTAGGACTCGCGTGTTACCACATTTTAGAACCTGAAATCAAAAATGAAGTTGATGCAGATGTATATGATGAACAGGTTTCTATGATGGAAATGGTTTTAGATGTTGATGATATAATTGCAGAAACAAAAAAATATAGGGAAAAGTATTCTAATTATACAAAATAAGAGTTCCCAATAGAGAGGGGGCATAACATAAATGGGAAAATATAGAGTTGTACACTATTTAAACCAATTCTTTGGTCAGATTGGTGGAGAAGAAAAAGCTAATATTTCTCCAAGAGTTTTAGATAATCCTGTAGGACCAGGTAATGCATTTAATAATGCTTTAGGAGATAAAGCAGAAATAACTCATACAATTATCTGTGGAGATAGCTACTTTAATGAACATAAAGATGAAGTACAGGCTGAAATAAAACAAAACTTAAAAAATATAAATCCAGATCTAGTAATAGCTGGACCAGCATTTAATGCAGGTCGTTATGGTATGGCCTGTGGTGGAGTTGCAGAAGTAGCTTTCAGTTTAGATATTCCGGTTGTATCTGGTATCTACCCTGAAAACCCCGGGTATGATATGTATAAACAGTTTGCCTATTTTGTAGAAACTTCAAATTCTGCAGCAGGTATGAGAACAGCGTTACCAGAAATGGTAGATTTGGTCAAAAAATATATTGATAAAAATGGTATATTAGATCTACCTGAAAAAGAAGGATATTTACCAAGAGGTATTAGAAAAAATACCTTTGTTGAAGATAGAGGATCAAAAAGAGCAGTAGATATGTTAGTTGCAAAGTTAAATGGTAAAGAGTTTAAAACTGAATATCCAATGCCAGATTTTGATCGAGTAGATCCAGTTGCTCCATTAGAAAATATAAAAAATGCTAAAATAGCATTGGTAACTTCAGGTGGTATTGTACCAAAAGGTAATCCAGACCATATTGAATCTTCTAGTGCTTCAAAATATGGTAAATATAGTATTGAAGATATTTATGAAATGAATAAACAAACCCATGAAACAGCACATGGTGGTTATGATCCAGTATATGCAAATGAAGATCCAAACTGTGTATTGCCGGTTGATGTATTAAGAGATATGGAAAAAGAGGGTAAGATTGGAGAGCTTCATAAGTATTATTATTCAACTGTAGGTAATGGTACTTCAGTTGCAAATGCTAAAGCATATGCACAAGAAATTGCAAAAGACTTACTGGAGGATGGTGTTCAAGCTGTAATTTTAACCTCTACTTGAGGAACTTGTACACGTTGCGGTGCAACAATGGTTAAAGAGATTGAAAGAGCAGGAATACCTGTGGTTCACATTGCTACAGTTATACCGATTTCAAAAACAGTAGGAGCTAATAGAATTGTTCCAGCTGTAGCTATTCCACATCCTTTAGGAGATCCAAACTTAGCAAAACAAAAACAAAAAGAAATTAGAAATGAACTTGTTGAAAAAGCACTTAAAGCTTTAACAACTGCAATTGATACACAAACTGTTTTTTAAAAACAAACAAATATTTTAGTATTATATGACTACAACTTAATTGTTGTAGTCTTTTTTTTGTAAAAATAAATAATAAATTCACAAACATGGTTGATAAATAATCATGATTATGATATTATAATTTTGTGAAAATTAAAAAATATTTGGAGGTGTCAATAAGATGCTTGAAGGAAAAAAAGTTGCGATTTTAGGTGACAGAGATGGCGTTCCTGGACCAGCAATAGAAGAATGTATTAAATCTGCTGGAGCTGAAGTAGTATTTACTACTACTGAATGTTTCGTCTGAACAAGTGCAGGAGCCATGGACTTAGAGAATCAACAACGTGTTAAAGATTTAGCTGAAAAACACGGAAAGGATAACTTAGTAGTAATATTAGGTGGAGCAGAAGCAGAAGCTTCTGGACTAGCCTGTGAAACAGTTACAAACGGTGATCCTACATTTGCAGGTCCATTGGCAGGAGTCCAGTTAGGACTCGCGTGCTATCATATTTTAGAACCTGAAATTAAAGATGAGGTAGATCCTGAAGTTTATGATGAACAAGTCTCAATGATGGAAATGGTTTTAGATGTAGATGAAATCATTGATGAAGTATCTACTTATCGCGAAAAGTACTCTCAATTTTAATAATTCCTACTGTATATGTTAATTATTAATAATTTTAGAAAAGAGGTGGACGATTGTGAAACTCGAACTCGGTAATTTCTATGTTAAAGATATTGAGTTTGGAAGTAAAACAGCTTTCAATGATGGTATATTAACTATCAATAAAGAAGAGGCATTGGAGGTTGTTTATAAAGATGAACATATCACAGAAGCTGATCTTAAAATAGTAAAACCTGGTGATATGGTCCGCCTGGTACCGGTTAAAGAAGCCATAGAACCACGTTATCGTGAAGATGGTGGAGCTGTTTTTCCCGGTGTTACAGGTAAATTGTTTCAAGCTGGTGACGGTAGGACACTTGCATTAAAAGATATGAGTGTACTTGTCGTCGGTAAACATTGGGGAGGATTCCAGGACGGTTTAATTGATATGGGAGGTAAAGGTGCAAAATATACATACTTCTCAAAATTAAAAAATGTTGTATTGGTTGCAGATACTGATGAAGAATTTGAAAAACATGAACAACAAAAGAAAAACCGTGCACTACGTTGGGCAGGAATGCGTTTATCTGAGTATTTAGGTAAAACGCTTAAAGATCAAGAACCTGAAGAAGTTGAAAGCTATCAGTTAGATCCAATTACAAAGAGATCTGATGATGTAAACAACTTACCAAGTGTAGTAATGGTTATGCAACCACAATCCCAAATGGAAGAACCAGGATATAATGATCTAAACTATGGTTGGGACACAAATAAAATGCTACCTACCTTTATGCATCCTAATGAAGTTTTAGATGGAGCGATGATTTCTGGTAGTTTTATGCCTTGTTCTTCAAAATGGTCAACTTATGATTTTCAAAATTTCCCATTAATTAAAAGACTATATCAAGAACATGGTAAAACTATTAACTTTTTAGGAGTAATAATGTCAAATCTTAATGTTGCTATGGAGCAAAAAGAAAGAGCTGCACAGTTTGTAGCACAAATAGCAAAAACTATTGGGGCAGATGCTGCGTTAGTTACAGAAGAAGGTTATGGTAATCCTGATGCAGACTATATAGGTTGTTTAGTTGCCCTTGAAGATGCTGGTGTAAAAACTGTTGGAGTAAGTAATGAAGCAACCGGTCGTGATGGAGGATCACAACCTCTTGTTACATTAGATCCTAAGGCTGATGCTTTAGTTTC
>JBEPXG010000039.1:0-1700 GCA_041642015.1 Halanaerobiales bacterium | reverse complement strand
CTGAACTTATTAAACTTCCTCCAATGGATACCGTTATAGGTGAATTACAATCACTTGCTAGAGATGGTCTATCTGGTGGATGGGAAGATGATGAGGTTTTAGGTTCATCAGTTAAAGAAGATGGTTCAATAATTATGGAAAATAATTCAATGTTCTGTGGAGATCAAATAGCTGGTTGGTCAACTAAAACAATGAAAGAATTTTAATCTACGGGAGGTGAATGAGATGGCAAAAGCTATTGTATATTTAAATCAATTCTTCGGTCAAATTGGTGGTGAAGATGTAGCAGACCATGAGCCTGAAATAAGAGATGAAAAGGTTGGAGCTGCTATGCTATATGATCAATTATTAGACGGAGAGGTTACTCATACAATTATCTGTGGAGATAACTTTATGGGTTCAAATGAAGAAGAAGCAATAGATAGGATACTAGGGTTTTTAAAAGATAAAGAATTTGATATCTTTTTTGCAGGGCCAGCTTTTCAAGCAGGTAGATACGGGAATGCCTGTGGTGCAATTGGTAAAGCTGTTAAAGAAGAATTTAATGTTCCAGTAATTTCTTCTATGAATGTAGAAAATCCTGGTGTCGAAATGTATAAAAAAGATATCTATATTTTCCCAGGTGGAAAAAGTGCTGCTAAAATGAGAGATGATGTAACTAAAATGGTTGAGTTTGGTAATAAGATTATCTCCGGTGAAAAACTTCTACCTGCAGAACAAGAAGGATATTTTATAAGAGGAATTAGACATCAGTATTTCTTAGAAGATGAAACACCTGCATATGAAAGAGCAATTGATATGTTACTTAAAAAAATTAATGATAAAGATTTTAAAAGTGAACTTCCAATTCCTGAAATGGATAAAGTTGAAATTGCTGATCCAATTAAAGATTTATCTAAAGCAACAATTGCATTAGTAACATCTGGTGGAATAGTTCCTATTGATAATCCAGATAAAATTCAATCTGCATCTGCAACAAGATGGGGGAAATACTATATTGCAGATCTTGATAGATTAAAAAACAGAAGACAGGAAGCTTTTAAAACTATTCATGCTGGTTATGATCCAAAAGCAGCAGATACAGATCCAAACCGTGTTGTGCCAGTTGATGCCTTACGTAAATATGAACAAGAAGGTAAAATTGGTGGGTTATATAAGTACTTTTATTCTACAGTTGGAACTGGAACTTCTCAAGGTGAAGCTGCTAGAATGGGTAAAGAAATTGCACAAGAATTAATTCAAGACAATGTACAAGCTGTTATATTAACATCTACTTGAGGTACCTGTACACGTTGCGGTGCAACGATAGTAAGAGAAATTGAAAGAACAGGTATTCCTATAGTACAGATGGCAAATTTAATACCCGTAGCAAAAACTGTTGGAGCAAATAGAATAGTACCTACGATTTCTATACCCTATCCACTAGGCGATCCTTCTACAAGTGAAGAAGAGCAGTGGAAATTACGTTATCATCGTGTAGGTGTAGCTTTAGATGCACTTACTACCGATATTGATGAACAGACTGTTTTTGATGTGGAAATCTAAAAAATGTTTCCTCATCTCTCTTAAAAAATGGAGAGGTGAGGACATTTTGATTTCTTTACTATAATATATGTTCAAAAAATAACTACATAAAGGGTGAATTAAATGGAAACACGTAAAGATAGGAATGGAAATATTATTAAAGAAAGAGGAAAAGA
>JBEPXG010000038.1:0-9541 GCA_041642015.1 Halanaerobiales bacterium | reverse complement strand
AAATTATATTTCAAAACCATTTTATATAAAAATATGACACATATCTAAAACCTCTTTAAACCTTAAACTAAATAATGAATACAATAAAAAGAAGTATGATATGTGTCAATTATTGTTAAGAATTACTAATTATCATTTGATCTCATCAAACTAATAAACATATATTTATTCTATATTATTTCTAACTTTTGACCAACTTTTTTAAATTTATCTAATGCAAAGTCCAGATCATCTCTTGAATGAACAGCAGAAATCATAACTCTTATTCTTGCCTTTCCTTTTGGAACTGTTGGAAAACCAATTGATTGAGCAAAAATATTTTCTTCAAATAGTTTTTTAGAAAACTCTGAAGCAGTTTTAGCTTTTCCTAACATTACAGGAGTTATTGGTGTTTGGCTATTTCCAACATCAAAACCTATTTCCTTCATGTTTTTCTTGAAATAATCACCATTATCCCATAACTTTTTAACTAAACTATCATCTTTATCTAATATTTCAATTGATTTTAAAGTTGCTGCAACATCAGGAGGTGTAACTGCAGAACTAAACAAGAAAGGACGCGCTTTTTGTTTTAAATATTCAACCATTTTCTTACTTCCAGCTGCACACCCACCTACTGTACCAATTGCTTTTGAAAATGTCCCTATTTCAATATCAACTTCATTGTGTAAATTAAAATGATCTACTATACCTCTGCCATGTGTTCCTAAAACTCCTTCACCATGAGCATCATCAACCATTGTTATTGCATTATATTTTTTTGCTAATTCTACGATTTCAGGTAATTTAGCAACATCTCCATCCATACTAAAGACTCCATCTGTTACAATAATTTTTTTTCCATATGTTTTTTCCTTTAGTATTTCTTCTAAAGATTCCATATCAGCATGTTTATATACTTTAATTTCTGCACCAGATAATTTACATCCATCTATAATACTAGCATGGTTTAATTCATCACTATAAATAGTATCTCCTTTACCTACAATTGAAGGTATTACCGCTAAATTAGAATTATAGCCTGATTGAAAAGTAATGGCTCCTTCCACTTTCTTAAAATCAGCTAAAGCTTTTTCTAAGTCATTATGAAGCTCCATTGTACCAGCTATAGTTCTTACCGCTCCTGGGCCAATACCATATTCAATCAAAGCTTTCTTAGCTGCTTTTACAGTCTCGGGATGATTAGCTAACCCTAAATAATTGTTTGAACTAAAATTTAAAACTTCTTTACCTTCAATTTCTACCCATGATCCCTGTGGTCCTTCTAAAGTTCTTATAGAATTATATAAACCTTCTTCTTTTAATTCATTTAACTCTTTATCCATAAATTTTTGAAAATCTTTATTCATGGTTTAAACCCCCTATGGTTTCAAAATGATCTTTCCACAGTTACCTTCTTCCATTAATTTCATACCTTTTTCAAAGTCTTTTAAATCAAACTTATGTGTTATAACAGGTGAAAGATCAATTCTATTTCCTTTAAGTAAGTTACTTGCAATATGCCATGTACTAAACATTTTTCTTCCAGTAACACCTATAACTTTTATATTTTTAAAAATTATATCATTTGTTAAGTCTAAACTTACTTCATTGTCTGGTAAACCTAATAATGATACAATACCACCTGCAGTAACAGCTTTAATTCCATTTTTTATTGCTGTAGGATTACCTGACATTTCTGCTGTGAAGTCAACACCTTTTTTACCAAATATATCAAACACTACATCTAGTAAGTTGTTTTCAATTGGATTAACTACATGATCTGCACCCATTTTTTTAGACAATTCTCTTCTATATTCATTGGGCTCACTAACCAAAATATTTGCTGCTCCAAATGTTTTAGCTACTGCTACAGATATTAAACCAACTGGACCTGCACCAGTAATTAATACATCTTTACCAGCAACATTGCCTGGTAATATAGTATCAATCGCATTTCCTAATGGTTCTTGAATTGATGCAAAATCCTTTGGTATACTAGGATCAGTTTTCCAAACATCGACATCCTCTAAAACTGCATATTCAGCAAAAACTCCATCTTGATGTACACCTAATATTCTCATGTTGCTACATATATGTTCTTGACCTGTCTGGCATTGAAAACAATGCCCACATGGTATATGAGTTTCACTTGATACAAAATCCCCTATATCAACCTTTTTAACTCTGGAACCTACTTTAACTACTTCTCCAGCTACTTCATGGCCCATAATTTGGGGAGGTTTTATGTTATTTTGAGCCCATTTATTCCATTTATATATATGATGATCTGTACCACAAATTGAGGTACTCTCTACTTTAATTAAAATCTGCTCGGGTCCTATTTCTGGAACTTCTACTTCTTTATAGACAGCTCCATGTTCGGGTTTTTCTTTTACTACAGCATACATTTTATCTTTCATTTTTAGCCTCCTTGAATATAATTAAAAACCCCATCACCTCCGTGATTTTTTTATACACCCATTTATATTATTTCATTATTAATTTCAAATATCCTTTAATTAATAATACTTTGCATTCTTATATTTTTATTGGTATAATAAATACGATTTTTATTCTAACAAGGAGTGGATTTAATGCAAAATAGTAACAATACAAAATATTTAATCTTAACTGGATTATTTGCAGCATTAACTGCAATAGGAGCTTATATCTATATTCCCCTACCAATTAGTCCAGTCCCTATTACACTACAAACCTTTTTTACACTTACAGCCGGAGGCATTTTAGGTAAAAAGTATGGCTTTTTCTCACAATTAATATATGTACTTTTAGGTGTTATTGGATTACCTGTATTTGCTGGAGGAGCAGGTGGAATAGGTATTTTATTTGGACCAACCGGAGGATTTATCTTTGGATTTATTGCTGCTGGATATATATCTGGTATAAGTAAAAATGGATTTTTAAACAAACTATTATATATGATCTTAGCAGTTCTTTCAATTTATGTATTGGGAGTTATTGGACTAATGTTTGTAACAAAAGTGGGCTTAATTCAAGCTATAACAATGGGAGTTACCCCATTTATAATAGGCGACCTTTTAAAAATAATTTTGGCCGCCTATCTATCAAATAAGTTATCTAATTATGTTCAACTTTAATATTACCGGCAGAAGTTGAAATTTTAATATCTATCTTATTTTCAACTTCTCCGTAATTTTTTGATTGGTATACATCATCATATAATTTTATTAGACCAATTTCTTCAAAATTATTACTATTAATTACAGTATTGGTTTCAATTCTTAAAGCAGCAGTTGAGGGTATTTGCAATTTAATATTACCGGCTCCAGCAGATATTTCTGTCTCATTATCATAATCAGGATATCTAATATTTAGTTGACCTAAGCCGGCATCAATATTTAGTTTATCTACCTTTAGTTCTTCAAGATTTAATACCAAATCACCCGCTCCACCTTTAATATTTATATCAAGTGGGGTCTTTTCGTTTAAATCTATATCCCAAATATCAGAACCCGTGCCCACATTAACCTGCCTTTTTTGTCTTACATGTAGTTCAGCTCTACTATCCCTTTTATCAAAATTAACATCAGGCATTTCGCCTCTATAATCTAAATTTAAATCAAACATATCATTATTATTTTCTACTCTACCAATATTTAATCTGTTTGCTCCGAAAGTTAAATCAACTTTAAAATTAGTAATATCGGGATCATATTCTCTGTTTTCTTGATAAATCCCTGATCTATTCTCATCTCCAAAGTGAAATACGAAAAAGCCAGTATTAATTCCTCTAAGAGTTGATTCAGGCATAAATACAGCTCCAATAAATATGATAAATATCAATATCGGAACTACCCACCACAATTTAGATTTTTTTAAAATTAAGTTTAAACCAAATAAAATTAGTAAGATCGGCCAAAATCTAGTGATGAAATACCAAACTCTAAAGGTTGCTATTCCTAAAGAATTTAATAAAAATAATAATCCTATACCAATAAATACTAATCCAACTATATAAGCAGACCTATTATTATTTTCACTGCTCATTTACTTTTTAACCTCCCTGTAAATCAAAACAACTCCTAAGATAATTAAAATAACAGGCCAAAATCTTCTCCAATAAAATCCAGGTATCCAATTATCTAAAATAAAGAATATACCTAATGCTACTAATATTAAACCTAAGACTCTTTTTCTTTGTTCTTTGTTATGTTCTTTACTGTGTTGTTTACTTTTTTTTTCAGTTTCATCGTTCTCAGATGAATTCTGCTCTGCTTTATATTCACCCTCTTCATCTTCACTTTTATAATCAACATCATATACATCTTCTTTATATCTTCGATCATCTTCTCTTGGTCTTTCGGGAACAATAATCCATGCGATAATATATGCAATAACTCCTGCACCTTCAATTAATGCAAACAAAACAAAGGCAAGTCTTACTAATGTAGCATCAATACCAAAATATTCAGCAATACCTCCACATACACCACCAACTATTTGATCTTGTCTTGAACGATATAATTTTTTATCCATCTTATAAACCTCCTCATTTTAATCAACCTTATCTTCTAACCTGGATGAATATGAACTATTACCTCTTTTATTTGATTACATTTTTTCAATAGTTCATTTCTTACCTTAACAGAAATATCATGACCATTTTTTACTGACAATTGACTATCAACTATAATTCTTAGATCAACATATAAATCAACACCATTATAATGGGCTCTTAATTCTTGTATACCTTTTACACCATCAATATTATTTGTAATTTCTTTTATTTCCTTTTGATCACTTTCTGGTGGGGCTTTTATCATTAATGTATCTACAGCATCTAATATTATCTTCCAACCTACTCTAATAACTAATAGAGAGACTATAACACCTGCTATAGGGTCTAAAATTGGATATCCATAGTTTGCACCTAATATACCAATAGCGGCTGCTATAGATGATATTGCATCACTTCTATGATGCCATGCATCAGCTATTAAAGCTTGATTATTTGTTTTTTCACCCACATTATAAGTAAACCTAAACATAAGTTCTTTTACAATAATAGAGAATACTGCTGCCCAAAAAGCTAACATACCTGGTATATTAAAGTTTCCTGCTAGAATTTGATTAAATATATTATAACCTAAACCAAATCCAGTTAATAGCAATACTATACCTAATATTTTGGCAGCAATAGATTCTGCCTGACCATGTCCATATTGGTGTTTATCATCTGGTGGTTTATTAGAAATAAATATTGCAATTAATACAGCTACAGTTGAAGCAATATCAGAAATAGAATGAAATCCATCTGCAATTAAAGCAGAACTCCCTACTAATATTCCTATAACAGTTTTAATAATTGCTAAAATTATATTACCACCAATTGTAATATAGGAAATTTTTTTACCTTCTTTATATCTATCCAATATAATCAACTCCAAATAATAAAAGGATTTATTTAAACAATCTTGAATATATTTAAGCAATGATAAAAATATATGAAATAGGTGATTTAATTGTCAATTACAACAATAATTATTTTATGTATAGTTGGTTTTGCAGCAGCATTTTTAGATTCAATTGCTGGAGGTGGAGGAATTTTAACTGTTCCTGCTTTAATGGCAGCTGGTCTACCACCTCATTTAACTTTAGGAACTAATAAGTTTTCTGCGACAAATGCTTCATTTACAAGTACTTTAACTTTTTTGAAATCTAAAAAAATACATTTACCATTAATCAAATACATACTTCCTTTTAGCTTTCTAGGTGCCGCATTAGGAGTAAATACAGTATTGAAAATCAATGAAAAGTACCTTCAAATTATCATTTTAGTTTTATTAGTATTTGTTGCACTAAACACCTTATTTAATAAAGATGTAGGTACTGAAAATAATTTTCAGGGACTAACAAGAAAAACTATTGTTTTAGGTTGTATAGTAGGCTTTTCAGTTGGTTTTTATGATGGATTCTTTGGACCAGGTACTGGTTCTATACTGCTTTATGCATTTATTAGAATATTTAAATTTGATTTTACTATTGGCACTGCAAATGCACGTATATTAAATTTTACAAGTAATGTAACTTCTCTTATACTTTTTGCTTATTATGGTAGAATTGTTTATGCAGTTGGTATACCAATGGCTTTATCAATGATCTTCGGTGCTTATTTAGGTACAAAAACAGCTATCAAACATGGTGGTAAAATAATAAAGCCAATATTTGTAACCATGTCTTTAGGTATTGTTGTTAAGTTATTAATTGATACCTTTTAACTATTCAAAATAAAGATCTTTTTCAGCTTTGCTAAACTGGGTTTTATAAAGTCTATTATATACTCCACCTTCTTTATTAATTAGATCATTATGAGTACCTTTTTCTACAATACCATTTTCAGTTAAAACAATTATTTTATCTGCATTTTTTACAGTTGAAAGTCTATGTGCAATAACTAAAGTAGTTCTATCTTTAGATAATCGATCTAAAGAAGCTTGTATTATTTTTTCACTTTCATTATCTAAAGAAGATGTAGCTTCATCTAAAATTAGAATTGGTGGATTCTTTAAAAAGGATCTCGCAATAGATATCCTTTGTTTTTGACCTCCAGATAACTTTACTCCGCGTTCTCCAATCTTTGTTTCATAACCATTACTTAACTCCAGGATAAATTGGTGTGCATTGGCTTCTTTAGAAGCTTTAATAATTTCCTCATCACTTGCTTCATAATTACCATAAGAGATATTTTCTTTAACATTTCCATTAAACAAAAATACATCTTGTTGTACAATACCAATATTTTCTCTCAAGGATTCTAATTTAATGTCTTTTATATTTATCCCATCTATTTCAATTAACCCATCATTAAGTTCATAAAATCTAGGTAATAAATTACAAAGAGTAGTTTTTCCTACACCTGAAGGACCTACAAATGCAACAGTTTCTCCTGTTTTAATATCTAAATTTATATTTTTCAATACCTTTGAATGATTATCATATCCAAAAGATACATCTTCATATTTGATTCTACCTGAAACATCTTTTAATTTAACTGAATCAGGTTTATCCTCAATCTCAGGTTCAATATCTAAAAGTTCTAAAAATCTATTAAAACCAGCCATTCCTTTTTGAAATTGTTCATTAAAGTTTATCAATCTTCTAATTGGGTTCATAAACATATTAACATAAAAGAGAAAGGCAACTAACTCACCGGTTGTTAAACTATCATTAAAAAGAAAATATGCTCCAGCTGATAATGTAGATAGTATAATTAAATTTGAAAAGAAGTTCATTCCAGAATGAAACTGAGCCATATTTCTCATTGCATATTCGCGTGACTCTCTAAATCTTTGATTTCCATAGTCAAACTTGTTCTCTTCAAATTCTTCATTTGTAAAGGACTTAACTACTCTAATTCCACTTAGACTATCTTCAACTATTGAGTTTACCTCAGCTATTTTCTCTCGTATATCTTTAAATGAGCTATACATCTTTTTTCCTAAAATAAGGGAAAAGTAAAACATGATAGGTAAAACTGCAAAAGTAAATAAAGCTAACTGCCATTTCATTATTAATAATATAACAAAAGAACCTAATAACATTACTGATGAGATAAATAAGTCCTCAGGACCATGGTGAGCCAATTCAGATATATTATTAAGATCATTAACTATTCTTGACATCAAATAACCAACTTTAGTATTATCATAAAACTTAAAGGATAATTTCTGAAGATGGTTAAATAATTTTTTTCTCATATCGGTTTCCATTCTTATTCCTACTACATGTCCCCAATAATGTACAATATACTGGAAAATTAACCTTAAAACATATAAAATAAGTAATAAGACCAACATTCTAATAATCATTGCAGCATTTTTATTTGGAAAATGTTTATCTAAAAGTTGTTGAACTATAACTGGAAACATTAAATCTAAACTCGACATTAATAATGCACTTACAATATCTAATAAAAATAGTTTCCAGTGATTTATGTAATACTTCGAAAATTTCTTTATCATATTCTACTATACCTCCTAGTACTTTTAATATTTTATCATACTTTTTTAATTACTGCAATGATGTTTTTTGAATAATATTAATATTATAATAAAAAATATCAAGTATATATTCAATTATATTAATTTTTTATAAAATTTATATCATATTATTAAATAAAGGAGTTGATTTTTATGGAACTTTATCCCTTGAAATTTTTTCCTATTTATAAAAAGAAAATCTGGGGTGGGAATAGACTTAAAAAATTTTTAAATAAAGATATTAATGAAGGAAATATTGGAGAAAGTTGGGAAGTATCTACCTATAAAGATGATATTAGTATTATTAGTAATGGACAATATAAAAACACAAAATTAACAACTTTAATAAAAAAATATCCTGGAGAGATCATGGGAGAAAAATTCAAAAATATAAATGAATTTCCCTTACTATTAAAATTTATAGATGCTAATAAAAAACTTTCTGTTCAAGTTCACCCTGATGAAAAGAGTGCACAAGTTATTCAAAACAGTGATAGTAAATATGAAATGTGGTATATTCTTGATGCAAAAAAGGATGCAAAACTCTATCTTGGATTAAAAAATGTAGAAAACAAAAAAGATTTAAAACAAATAATTAGTGAAGGTAATCTAAAAGATCATTTAAATAAAGTAAATGTAAAAAAAGGTGATTTCTTTTATATTCCTGGAGGAACAGTACATGCTATTGGAAAAGGATTAATGTTAGTTGAAATACAACAAAGTTCTGATACTACGTACAGACTCTTTGATTGGGATAGATTAGGAAGTAATGGTAAACCAAGAGATTTACACTTAGAGGACGGTATTAGAGCAACAAATCTCTCCTGGAACAATATGAATCAAAAAGTTAAATATATTAAAAAAACCAAAGACTTTGTTCAAGAAGTTTTACATATCTCCAAATTTTTCATAATTGAAAAAATTGATATCAAGAAAACTTTTCCTATAAACAAAGATAACTTTGTTTTACTAACCTGTATACAAAGTAAGGGAAAAATAATTTATAATAATAAGTCACTTTCAATTAAAAAAGGTGAATCAATAATGATACCAGCTAAACTTGGTAACATTGAAATAACAGGAGATTTAGAAATATTATCTATGTATATCGCAAATAATCTTATAGAATACAAAAACAGTTTATCAAACAATGGATTTACAAAAATATAATAAAAAAGAGACTGAATAGACAACAAAAACAATCGTTTAGGATAATAGTAGTAGTGATATAGCTAAGACTAATTCTTATCAAGAAATTAAACCTGAAGAAGCGAAACAAGTGTTAGACAGCGTCTATCATCGTAATTCTAAAGGATTCTTTTCAAAAGAATTCGCTACCTCCCCGGAACTTTGGGGAGCAATCGGGAAGATAGCTTTTTACTTGTTAAGTGAGATGTAAATATTTCGAACTTAATTGATTGAACGAAGAAAATATTTACAGCTTTTTCAAGTTTATGGGTTGAACATTGTTCAACCCTTTTTTTGTTTAAATACAAACATAAAAATACAATTTTTGTTGTTCATTTTTTTTAATTTTT
>JBEPXG010000037.1:0-9626 GCA_041642015.1 Halanaerobiales bacterium | reverse complement strand
AGAATTTGGAATGGTTTTCCAAAACTTTGCCTTGCTTCCTCACAGAACAGTTTTAGAAAATGCTATGTTTGGCTTAGAGATTCAAAATGTTGAAAAAAGTGAAAGGATTAAAAGAGCCAAAGATGCATTAAATGCTGTTGGATTAGATGGTTGGGAAGACCAACTTCCAGAACAGTTAAGTGGTGGTATGCAACAGAGAGTTGGGTTGGCAAGAGCTTTAGCAGTTGATCCAGAAATCTTACTCATGGATGAACCATTTAGTGCTTTAGATCCTCTAATAAAAAAAGAGATGCAGAATAAACTATTGGATCTTTATGAAGAAATGGAAAGAACAATATTATTTATAACACATGATTTAGATGAAGCTTTAAAACTAGGTGACAGAATTGCTATTATGAAAGAAGGCAAAATAATACAAATTGGTGACCATGAAGAGATATTGACCAATGCTACAAATGATTATGTAGAAGAATTTGTAGAAGATGTAAACAGGTCAAGAGTACTAACTGCAAGAGATATTATGTCTAAACCTGTTTCATTACTTTATCCACAGGATGGACCTAGAACTGCACTGCATAAAATGAAAAATAATGAATTAAGCAGTCTATTTGTAGTAGATAAGAAAAAACATTACAAGGGAATAGTATATATCGAAGATGTAGTTGATTTCATCAATAATGATGATGAAAAAGAATTTAAAGATATCATTAGAGATATAACAAAGGCTGATCCTGAAGAAAATTTAAGAGAACTTTTTGCAGACATTGCTGACTTAAGTGCTCCATTACCTGTCTTAGATGATAATGAAAAATTATTAGGGATAATTGTAAAGACAAATGTATTGGCAAACTTAGCAGCAGATGGAGATTATGATAAGAATTAGGAATAACATATTTTAAAAACAAAAATAATAATAATAAGTAAAAAACACTCTAGGAGGGTTTTTACAAATGTTAAAAAAATTAACTACAATATTATTAGTATTAATCTTTAGTTTTTCATTAGTAAGTGTTGGTGCAAATTCAGTACAAGCAGCAGATGATACAATTGACTTTGGTTATGTACAGTGGCCAGGTGTTACTGTTAAGACAGAGGTAGCTAAAAAAGTAATAGACTATCTTGGTTATGAAACTAGTATGACTAGTGGATCACAGGCAATTGTATTTAAAGGTATGGATACAGGTGACTTAGATGTATTTTTAGGTAACTGGATGCCGACAATGAAAATGCACTTTGATAAATATGAAGAAAAGGGTACAATCAAAAATGTAAGAGTTAACTTATTAGATGTTGTATATAAAACTGCAGTACCAACTTATGTTTGGGAAGCTGGAGTTAAGTCATTTGAAGACTTAAACGAACATGCTGATAAATTTAATAGTACTGTTTATGGTATAGAACCTGGTAATGAAGGTAATCTTATCATTCAAAAAGCAATAGATAATGATACTTATAATCTAGGAGACTGGAAACTACAAGCTAGTAGTACAGCTGGTATGTTAACATCAGCAAAAAGAGCAATTAATCAAGAAGAGTGGATTGCTTTTAATGCCTGGAAACCTCACTATATGAATGTAATGTTTGATATTAAATATTTAGAAGACCCAGAAGGTATTTGGGGTAGTGGAGAACGTGTACTAACTGTTGTTAGAACAGGTTTTGAAGAAGAAAATCCAAATGTATATAAGTTCTTTGAAGAATTTAAAGTAACTGCACCAATGCAGAACAAATGGATAGATATGTATAAAAGACAAGAAATGGATCCAGAAGAAGTTGCTGAACAATGGATTGCAAACAATCCTGAAGTAGTATATCAATGGGTTTACGGAATGGAATCAAAAGATGGAAGAATGGCTAGGAAAGTAATAGCAGAGAAAATTAATAACTAAAATATATATATAGATATAACTAAATAGGATGCTAAACTAGCGGCATTCAATTTAATGGATGCCGCTAGTAAAATATTTGTATTGTAAAGGAGGTTGATTAAAGTTACTAATATTATAGAATTTTTAACCACTAAAATACCATTAGGCAGTTGGGTAGAAAATCTAGTAAACTTTCTAATAAATAATTTTAGTGGACCTCTAGATGGTTTTGCAAATTTTATTGAATGGATGGTTAATAATATTGAAAGTTTAATTGCATATCCACATCCATTAGTTATAATTGCATTGTTTGCATTATTAGCATGGAAATTGAAAAACTATAAACTTTCAATTTTCGTTGCCTTAGGTTTGGGACTTGTTTTAAATATTCAGATGTGGGATCCACTTATGACTACTCTTGCTTCAATAGTAACATCTGTTGTAGTGGCTTTAGTAATAGGAATTCCAATTGGAATACTAAAAGCACATAATAAGGTACTTGATTTAATTACAAGACCTATCCTTGACTTTATGCAGACAATACCTCCATTTGTATATTTGATACCTGCTTTAATGTTTTTTGGTCTAGGTACAGTTTCAGGTGTTATTGCTACAGTAGTATTTGCAATTGCTCCTCCCATTAGACTAACCTATTTAGGTATCAAACAGGTTGATAGTGAATTAAAAGAAGCAGGTCATGCATTTGGTGCTAACTGGTGGCAAATATTATATAAAATAGAACTACCAGGTGCAATGCCCTCAATTATGATGGGTATTAATCAATGTATTATGCTTTCATTATCTATGGTTGTTATAGCTGCAATGATCGGTGCTGGTGGTTTAGGTAAACCTGTACTAAGATCATTAAGTGTTGTAGATATAGGATTAGGTTTTGAAGCAGGCTTAGGAGTTGTAATTATAGCTATGGTTCTAGATAGAATGTTTGGTAGAGATTAATTTAATATATTAACAGATCTGTCCTTTAATAGGGCAGATCTGTTTTTTTAATACATAAAATAATCATTTTATTATGATTAAAAATTAATATAATTCATATAAAAGAATACAATATATTAAATTTAAAAATTTAAAACATTGAATATATAAATGTGCTATGCTATTATTAATTAAAATAGTTTTCAAAAAGAAAAGGTGAAAAGATGAATACTAATAAAGTAATTGCTTCTAGTTGTGATAGTTATGATTCAAAAAATATAAAAAGAGCAGTATCAAATATTTTTAATCAACTAGATGGATTAGATGAACAATTAAAAAATGCAAACACTGTAGTTATAAAGCCAAATTTATTATTGGGTAAAACTCCAGAAGAATGTGTTACAACTCATCCAAGCTTGTTAAAAGCAGTAATAAATAAAATAAAGGATTATGATTGTAAAATAGTAATTGGAGATAGTCCTGGAGGTCCTTTTAATGAATTGAGATTAAAACGTATATATAAAAAAACAGGATTATATGAACTTGCAGAAGAAAAAAATGTGGATTTAAACTATGATACTAGTTATACAAATATTTCTTTTAAAGAAGGTTTTTTAGTAAAGTCATTTCAAATTGCTAATTTTATTCAAAATGCAGATTTAATTATTAATATGCCTAAACTAAAAACTCATTCTTTTATGCGCTATACAGGTGCAGTGAAAAATCTCTTTGGTTCAATACCTGGAATAATAAAGGCTGAATACCATTTAAGGATGCCAGAGACATCAAATTTTGCTTTAATGTTAGTTGATTTAGCTAGATTGGTAAGCCCTCAAGTTAATATTATGGATGCAGTATATGGTATGCATGGAGCTGGACCATCATCAGGAGATAAAATAAAAATAGGCTATATAATGGGAAGTAGTTCATGTTTTGCATTAGATGTAGCAGGTGCTTATTTACTTAATATAAACCCATTAGATATACCTACTATAAATCAAGCTAGTAAAAAAGGAATTGTTTCTACTTTAGATAATTTAAATCTGTATGGAGATAAATTATATCCTGCTCAAAATACTAAAATTCCAGAAATAGATGAAAAAGACACAAAAAACTTCAAAAATTTACCACCTTTTATAGTTAAAATCATAAATACTCTTTTAAAACCAAGGCCTGTTTTTAATCATGAAAAATGTGTAAAATGTGGTGATTGTGCTGCAAATTGCCCCGCTGAAGCTATAAAATTAGACGATTATCCAAAAGTTGATCTAGATTTATGTATCAGATGTTATTGTTGCCAAGAATTATGTAGTTTTGAAGCTGTAGATGTGAAAAAGCCATTCTTAGGTAAACTGTTTTTCAAATAAATAAAATGTGGTGAGCTTTATGTTAAATAAAGGGGAAAATATAATAAGCACAATACAAAACTATAAACGCAAGTACTTTAAGAGTGATATTTATGCAGGGTTATCTGTAGCTACTCTATGTATACCACAAAATATGGCTTATGCTTTAATTGCTGGACTTAATCCAATCTATGGTCTTTATACTTCTATAATTTCACAAATAATATCGACATTGACTGGAAAATCTAGTTATATTATAGTAGGACCAACTAATTTAATGGCAATGGCTATTGCAAGTAATTTAAATATGGTAAATCAAAGTAGATATTTAGAAATGGTTGTATTACTTACATTTTTGGTAGGATTTTTTCAAATTATTGCTGGATTATTTAAATTTGGAAAATTAGTACGCTATGTATCTCATCCTGTCATTGTAGGTTTAACTACTGGAGCTGCACTAATAATAGGTGTAGGACAGGTTAAAAACTTTTTAGGGGTAAATCTAGAGAGTACTTATAATATGTTTGATGAAATTTATAGTCTTATTTTAAGTTTTACTGTAATCAACCCCATTTCTGTTATAATGGGACTTATAACCATATTTATTATTTTGTTTTTAGAAAAGAGCAAGTATAAAGTGCCTTCATATTTATTTGGAGTATTAATAACAACTATTTTAACAATGATTTTTGGTTTTGATAAAATGATAAATACTGTAGGTAGTTTAGACTTGGATACTTTTAGTTTAAGTATACCCACGTTAAATATTTCAACAGTCTTTAATATATCAACAAAGGCATTAGCAGTTGCACTTGTTGGTCTTATCCAAACATTAGCAGTAGTAAAATCAGTTTCTACAAGGTCAAATGAGGAACTTGATATAAACAAAGAATTTTTAAGTCAAGGAATAATGAATTTAGGATTATCATTTTTTAATGGGTTTGCTAGTTCAGCTTCATTCACAAATACATTTGCAAATTATCAAGCTGGAGCTAAAACCAGAATTTCTGAATTATTTTCAGCTCTGTCAATTCTTATTTTTATTGTATTTTTTAACTTTTTTATTAAGTTTATTCCAATATCTTCATTGGCTGGTTTGGTTTTAATTGTTGCATATAATATGGTTGATCAAAATGAAATTAAGGAATTACTTAATGCCACAAAAGCAGATACATTAATTTTTACTTTAACATTTTTAGCTACAATTACATCTCCAAGAATTGAATATGCTGTTTATTTTGGAGTATTATTATCTTTAATTTCTGTTTTAAAAGATAGTTCAGAAGCAAGTGTGAGTCATCTAAAATATGATGAAGATTCACATGCTAAAATAGTTCAAACAGAACCAGAAGAAATTGCAGATGATGAATATATTATTCTTGATTTAGTTGGTGATTTTACATTTAGTTCCGCAGATAGTTTTAAATATAAACTTGAAAATGTATCTGAAGCTGGTTGTGGATATATTATAAGGATTAGAAACATAGATAATATTGACATAACATCAATTAATGAATTGAAAAAATTTATCAAGGATGCTCAAGATAATGATCGTGAAGTATTAATTTCTGGAGTAAATGATAACAAATATAAGATCCTAAAAAATCTGGGGATCATTCAGTTAATTGGTGAAGAAAATATCTTTTATGAAAGTGATATGATCTTGTCTTCAACAGTCGATGCAGTTGAAAAAGCAGAAAAAATATATGATAATAATAAAGAATAGAAAATTTAAAAACATATAAATTTATGATATTATATATTATAGATAATTAATATAAAGGAGGATTTAGTGATGTCTGTATATGATCTTGCGAATAGAATTGCAAAACAAATCAAAAAGTCTGATGAATACAAAGAGTATTTAGAAAAAAGAGATAAAGTTGTTAACAATGAAAAAACTAAAGAAATGTTGTTAGATTTTCAACAAGAACAGATGAAATTACAGGCAAAACAATTATCAGGTGAAGAACTTAATGATGAAGAAAAAGAAAAATTAGAAAACTTAAGAGAGTTAGTTGAATTAAATTCAAATGTCAAGGAATACTTACAAGCGGAGTATAAGATTAATATAATGTTAAATGATATCCAAAAAATAGTTTTTGGAGATCTTAATTTAGGCATTGAACCTGAAAAAGAAAATAATGATTAAAACAAAAAAAAGCACCCTTAAGAGGGTGCTTAATGATTAATTAAACGGATACAACTTCTTTAACTTCAGGAAGTTTCTTTTTTAAAGTTCTTTCAATTCCGTTCTTTAATGTTAAAGTAGACATTGGACATCCGTGACAGGCTCCAACTAATCTAACTTTTACTATACCATCTTCAGTTATTTCAACAAGTTCTACATCTCCACCATCAGCTTGAAGACCTGGACGGATTTGATCTAGAACATCTTTTACTTCTTCTTTATTCACGAATTACACCTCCATATATTTATCTATTTGTATTATAACATATTTTAGAGATTATACAATAATAATAATAGAATTAATCAACTTTTAATAGATTGGAGAGAAACAAAATGGTTGATAAATTTGTGCATTTACATAATCATACTGAATATAGTTTACTTGATGGAGCTTTAAGATTAAAAAGCATTGTCAATAAAGCTAAGAAATTAAATATGCCAGCAGTTGCTGTTACAGACCATGGTGTATTGTATGGTATGTATGAATTCTATAAAATTGCTAAAAATAATAATATTAAACCTATCATAGGTTGTGAAGTATACTTATCACCTACAGATAGATTCGATAAATCAATTAGAAAAAGATATCATCTATTATTATTAGCGGAAAATAATCAAGGATTAGACAATTTGATGAAAATTGTTTCTAAATCTTGGTTAGAAGGATTTTATTATAAACCAAGGGTTGATAAAGATTTATTATATAAACATAGAAAAGGGATAATTGCCTCTTCAGCATGTTTACAGGGGGAAATACCCCAGGCAATATTAAATAATAAAAGCAGTGAAGATGTCGTTAAGATAATAGATAATTATAGACAAATATTTGGAAAAGATAATTTTTATTTAGAACTAATGGATCATAATTTGAGTGATGAAAAAAAGGTAAATTCTTCGTTAATAAAAATGGCTAATAGTAATGAAGTACCTATGATTATAACAAATGATGTTCACTATGAAAACAAAGAGGATGCAGATGTACATGATGTATTATTAGCTTTACAGACCGGTAAAACAATAAATGATGAAAACAGAATGAGATTTCCTAATGATCAATTTTATTTTAAGAGTTCACTGGAAATGTATAAATTATTTCCTGAACTCAAAAGTGCTTATGAAAACACTTTAAAAATCAGTAATCGAATTAATATTAATATAGATAATAATGACTTTTATTTACCAAGTTATCCAGATGTAGAAGAAAATAATTCTGCTTCATATCTAAAAGAGCTCTGTGAAAAAGGTTTAAAAGAAAAAAACTTAAATGATAACGATGAAGCAATTAAAAGAATGAATTATGAGTTAGACATTATAGAGGAAATGGGTTATATATCATATTTTTTAATTGTTTGGGACTTTATTAAGTATGCAGAAGAAAACAATATTAGAGTTGGACCTGGACGTGGTTCAGCTGCAGGAAGTTTAGTTTCATATTTATTAGGGATTACTAGAATAAACCCATTAAAATATGGATTGATATTTGAAAGATTTTTAAATCCCCAGAGAGTTACTATGCCAGATATAGATATTGATTTTGATGAAAGAAGAGATGAAATAATCGAGTATGTTAAAAAAAGATATGGTAAAGAACGAGTTGCCCAAATTGGTACATTTGGGACCATGGCTGCAAGAGCAGCAGTAAGAGATGTTGGAAGAGCTTTGGATATTTCTTATGGAAAAGTAGATAAAGTTGCTAAAATGATACCATCTACTCCAGGTATTAATTTAGACTATGCTTTAGAAAATATTGATAAGTTAAAAGAGATATATCAAAAAGATAATCAAGTGAAAAAGTTAATTGATTATTCTAAGTCAATTGAAGGTTTACCAAGACATATATCAACACATGCAGCCGGTGTTATAATAGGTCCTGAAGATTTAAAAAATATAATTCCATTACAACTACAAGATGGAAATGTAATTACTCAGTTGCCTATGAATGATTTAGAAGCAATGGGGCTTTTAAAAATGGATTTTCTAGGTTTAAGAAATCTTACTATAATTAACAAAGCACTTGATTTAATAGAAAAAAATAAAAATATTACTATAGATATAGATAATATACCTCTTGATAATAAAAATGTATATAAAATGATTCAGCAAGGACAAACTTTAGGTGTCTTTCAAATGGAATCTAGACTTTTTCAGGATTTAAATAAAAAGTTAAAGCCTGATCGTTTTGAAGATATAATTGCATTACTAGCCTTAGGAAGACCAGGTCCTTTAGGTAGTAATATTGTTGAAGATTATATTAAATGTAGACATGGAGAAAAAAAGCCTAGCTATCTTCATCCTTTATTAAAACCGATATTAAAAGAGACTTATGGAATGATTTTATACCAAGAACAGGTAATGGAAATTGCCAGTAAATTAGCAGGTTATACAATGGGTGAAGCTGATTTATTAAGAAGAGGTATGGGGAAAAAGAAAAAAAAGCTAATTGAAAATGAAAGAAATAAATTTATAGCAGGAGCTATGAAGAATAATATTAAAAAAAATGTAGCTAATGATATTTTTGATCAGATGGAATATTTTGCAGGCTATGGCTTTAATAAATCACATAGTGCTGCTTATGCTTTATTAGCCTATCAGACAGCATATTTAAAGGCAGAGTATCCTTCAGAGTTTATGGCTGCTTTATTATCTAGTGTTATGAATAATTTAGATAAGGTATCTCAATATATTAATGAAGCAAAAGATATTGGATTAGCAGTATTACCACCTGATATTAATGAAAGTTTTTATGATTTTGTCCCAAATAAATCAGGTAATATTAGATTTGGATTAAAAGCAATTAAAAATGTTGGTACTAATGCAATTGAAACAATAGTAAATTCAAGAGAAGACCGATATAAATCTCTTGAAGATTTTTTAGAAAAAATTGATATTAAGAAGTTAAATATAAGAACGGTTGAAGCCTTGATAAAGTCTGGTTGTTTTGATAATTTAGGTTTTAAAAGATCACAACTTTTAGTGAAGTATGAAGAAGTATATGAGAAATTATCAAATAGCAAAAAAAAGGTTAATGTAAATCAGACTTCCTTTTTTGATATGTTTGATAATGAAGAAGAGTTTTTTGATAATCAAATTACTTATCCTGATTTAGATGAAATAGATTTAGAAATTAAATTAGAACAAGAAAAAGAATATTTAGGTATTTATATTTCGGGTCACCCCCTAGATGATTATAAAGAGAGAATTAATCTATTAACTAATTCATCATGTAATATGGAGCAACAAAAAAATCATAATATATGTTTTGCAGGAAGAATTTTAGAAGTTAAC
>JBEPXG010000036.1:0-9716 GCA_041642015.1 Halanaerobiales bacterium | reverse complement strand
AAATCCTAGTTTTCAGCAGTTTGATGAAGGACAGCAGAACAGAAAAAACAATCAAGGGCATAATAAAAACCACATGTTCAACTATATAGACCAAAATGAAACAGATAATACAAATTTAAATCAATTTGAACAAATAGATTTAAAAAATAATTATTCTTATCATAGTGGTTTTGAATACTTTGCCTAAAAAGAAAGGAGCTGTAATATGGCTATAGAAGCAGCTAGTTCGGCAACTAACACTGATGTAAATGGTATTGCTAATGAGGTTAAAAAGGAACTTGATAAAGATGCCTTTTTCAAACTATTAATTACTCAACTTCAAAATCAAGATCCTTTAAAACCAATGGAAGATAAAGAATTCATAGCTCAAATGGCACAGTTTAGTTCACTAGAACAGATGAACAATATGAACCAGAACTTAAAACAGATGATTGATGTGCAACGAGTTAATCAAAACAGTTCTTTAATTGGTAAAACAGTTGAAAGACAGTCTGTAGAAGATGATGAAACTAACTTGATTAAAGGTGAAGTTGAAAAGATAAGTTTTGAAGATGGCAAAACCTTTGCTCATTTGAACAATGAGAACAATGACATTATAAATGTCGATAATATTACTGCCATTTATTAAAAGTAAAAAGGGAGTAAGGTGAGAACAATGAAAATAGATAATCGCCTAATAATTAATAGGCCAATAAGACCAAACAAACAAAATGATCAAGTAGATAATAAAAATAATAAAACAAATAAAAGCAGTACTCCTTTTAAGAAAGTATTCCAAGAAAAGATCAATAGTTCAAAGATAGAATTCTCAAAACATGCCAAAGAAAGATTACAGGCAAGAAACATTAATATAAGTAAAGCTAAAATGGAAAGACTTCAAAAAGGAGTTCAAAAGGCAGAAACAAAAGGAGCAAGAGATTCACTTATCTTAGTTGATGATGTAGCATACATTGTTAGTGTTAAAAACAACACTGTAATAACTGCAATCGATGGAGATAATATGAAAGAGAAAGTATTTACTAATATCGATTCAACGGTATTAATGTAAAATAAAAAAATATAATAAAAATAAAAGCTGGTTGATGGCAGGACCCTTTACGGGAGCCACAAAGTACTAACTGACAGAGGTACTTTGCCAGCGTAAAGGAGAGATGATTAATAAATGATAAGATCTATGTACTCAGGTGTATCAGGTCTAAAAGTACACCAAAATCAAATGGATGTTATTGGTAACAATATATCAAATGTAAACACAACAGGTTTCAAAGGAAGTAGAGTAACATTTAAAGAGATGTTAAACCAAACCCTAAGTGGTGCTTCTTCTCCACAAGAAGGACGTGGAGGTACTAACCCTAAACAAATTGGTTTAGGTGTTCAGTTAGGAAGTATTGATACAAACATGGGACAGGGTAGTTTACAGTCTACAGGTAAAATGACTGATATGGCTATCCAGGGTAATGGTTTCTTTATTGTAAATGATGGAAGTGAAAACTACTATACAAGAGCTGGAAACATTGATTTTGATGAAGAAGGTTATCTTGTAAACACAGCAAATGGAAATAGAGTACAAGGCTGGACAGCTAATGAAGATGGAGATTTCTCTGGATTAACTGTAGATAATATGGGAGATATTGATTTTGATCAAACCATGGATGCTAATGCTTCAAGTAATATAACTACTGATGGCAATTTAGATGCAAGTTCTGCAATTGGAGATACTGAAATTATTTCAACTAGCATATTTGATTCATTAGGATTTGAACATGATGTAAATTTAGAATTAGAAAAAAGAGGAACTAATGAATGGAGATTACTTAATAGTAATTCGGTCGATATAAATGGTAATTTTCCTTCAAATACAGGAGATTTTCCTCATATTATTACATTCGATAGTGATGGTATTATAACAGGAGGTCAAAATTTAGATGTAACATTTGATCCAGGAACTGGAGCTAATACCCAAACTGTTAATTTGGATTTCTCAAGACTTTCCCAATTTGCAGGAGATTCAACTGCAGATGTAAGAACAGTTGATGGTTATGGCGAAGGAGAACTTAAAGACTTCACTTTAAATGAAGAAGGAGTTATCATAGGTTCCTATGATAATGGATATAATAAGGATTTAGCACGTATTGGACTTGCTAACTTTGCAAATCCAGCTGGATTACAGAAGTCTGGAGATACAATGTTTAGTGCTTCCAATAACTCTGGAGATCCACAGGTTGGAGCTGCAGGAGTAGGTGGTAGAGGAACAATATCATCAGGTACACTTGAAATGTCTAATGTAGACTTAGCAGAACAGTTTACAAAAATGATTACCTCACAAAGAGGATTTCAAGCTAACTCTAAGATGATTACCACCTCTGATGAAATGTTACAAGGCTTAGTTAATATGAAAAGATAGATAAATATAAGTGGGGCCTTTTATTAGGCCCCACTATAACAACAACCATGAGGTGGTTTAATGATTAAACTTACTAGATTAAATGATGAAGAAATAGTTGTAAATGCAAATTTAATTGAGATAGTAAAATCCACCCCAGACACAATAATTAAATTAACAACAAATAAGAATGTATTGGTTAAAGAATCAGTTGATGAAGTTATTCAAAAAGTTATTGATTATAAAAGAAAAGTTTTTAATGGTTTAAAGTTGGATGAGGAGTGAAATAGATGAATTTAAGTACAGTAATTGGTGTAATAACAGGATTAGTATTAGTAGTAGGAGCAATCTTTTTAGGCGGTAATTTTATTATATTTTTAAGTTTACAGTCTATAATGATTGTATTAGGTGGTACAATTGCAGGAACTTTTGTTAGTTTCTCTTTATCCGATCTTAAAAAAATACCATCACTTCTCAAAATAACATTTACCAACAGTACAATAGATTCAGATGGAATCATAAATGTATTAGTAGAATTAGCACAAAAAGCAAGAAGAGAAGGTCTTTTAACTTTAGAACAGGATATACAAGAAATTGATGATCCATTTTTAGAGAAAGGTATCCAACTAGTTGTAGATGGTACTGAACCAGAACTAGTTAAAGATATTATGGAGACTAAATTAGCCTACATGGAAAACAGACATTCAAAAGGAAAAAGTATATTATCTCAAATGGGAGCCCTATCTCCTGCATTTGGTATGATTGGTACTTTAATTGGATTAATTCAGATGTTAAGTCAATTAGATGATCCAAGTCAGCTTGGTTCAGGTATGGCTGTAGCTTTAATTACGACATTATATGGTGCTTTTTTAGCCAATCTATTTTTTATACCATTGGCAAACAAACTAAAGATAAAAAGTCAAGAGGAAGTACTTATCCGTGAGTTAATGATTGAAGGTATTTTATCAATACAGGCTGGTGAAAATCCAAGGATAATTGAGGAAAAACTTAAAGCCTTCTTATCTGAAGAAGCTAAACCAACTGAAAATGAAGAAGAACAGTTAGATACCGGTAGAGTGGTGGGGGAAAATGCCTAGAAGAAAAAAAAGTAATAATGAAGAAAATAATAGTGGTTCTCCAGCGTGGATGACAACTTTTGGAGATTTAATGACACTACTTTTAGTGTTCTTTGTATTACTCTATTCTTTTTCAGTTATGGATTTACAAAAGTTTCAGGGTTTTATGTCTGCTTTACAAAACCAGTTAGGAGTCATGGATGGTGGAAAAACTATCAGTGAAAGTCAGGTTATGGATCAAGGTATGAGAGGTGAGTATTTTAATCCATCTCGAATGAATTTAAATCGAGTTATGCAAAATATGCAGGGCTATATAGCTGAAAACAACTTACAAGATAAAGTCCATGTTGAAATGACAGAAAAAGGTTTAGTAATTCGAATGACTGGAGAAATCCTTTATGATTTAGGTGAAGCAGTAATTAAACCAGAAGGTGAAGATGTACTTGATGAAATAGGTAAAAACATTCAAGGCATCTCAAATAATGTGAAAGTAGATGGTCATACTGATAACTTACCGATTAATAATAGTGAGTATCCATCTAACTGGGAACTATCAACAGCGAGAGCAGTTAGAGTTATAAAATACTTTATAGAAAACATGAATATTCAGCCTGGTCGATTATCTGCTGCTGGCTATTCAATGTATAGACCTCTAAGAGAGAATACTAACCCTAATAATAGGGCTGTAAATAGAAGAGTTGAGGTAGTAATTTTAGATACTACTTTAGGACAAGAAACAAGGAGTGAATAAATTTTGGCAGAAAATGAAGAAAAAAATGGTGGATTGATGAAGTTAATTATAATAGCAGTTTCAATAGTAGTAGTACTATCAATCATTGGATTTGTTATGGTTAGATTTATTAATCCAGCAAGTGAAAATGGCGAAGTTGCTAATCAGCAGGTTGAACAAAGTAGAGAATTAGGTCCTACATATCAAATGGGGGACTTTACTGTTAACTTTGCTGAAGGAAGTAATTATCAATTTTTAAAAGCAAGTATTGTGTTTGAAGTTAGCCATGATAAACTAACTGAGGAGTTAAATAAGAGAAATCCTCAAATGAGAGACCTTATCATTTCAATTTTAAGATCTCAGTCACCAGAAGATATAAAATCTCCTTCAACACAAGAAATAAAAGATGAAATTAAAAATGCAGTAAATAATAATTTAAATACTGGAGAAATTAAAAATGTATGGTTTACTCAATTAGTTATTCAGTAAGGAGGATATTTAGATGGCAGATTCTGAAGTACTAAATCAAAATGAAATAGATTCACTCTTATCTGCCTTGGATTCAGGTAATGTAGATGTAGATGAGATGAAAGAGCAAAAAGAACAAGATAAAGTAAAAAAGTATGACTTTAGAAGACCAAATAAGCTTTCTAAAGAACAAATGCGTACTTTACAGATGATTCATGAAAACTTTGCTCGTTTGTTAACTACTACATTATCTACTAGATTGAGGAGTATGGTAAGTTTTGAAGTTGCTTCTATTGAACAACTTTCTTATCAAGAATTTATCAGATCTCTGCCAGAACCAACGATTATAGGTATTTCTGAACTTGCTCCACTTGATGGGCAGTTCATATTTGAAATTAATCCTGAAGTAGGTTTTACAATAATAGATAGATTATTTGGTGGTTTAGGTAAACCAATAGATGAAATAAGATCATTTACTGATATCGAACAGGTCGTTTTAAAAAAAGCTCTCAATTGGATTTTACATAGCTTTACAGAGGCCTGGGAAAATTTGATTGAAATCAAACCAAGATTAAGAGAACTTGAATCTAATCCTCAATTTACTCAAATTGTTCCTGATAATGATATGACAATTATCATAACATTATCTACAAATGTGGCTGATAGTGAGGGTTTAGTTAATATTTGTATTCCCTACATGATGTTAGAACCAATTGTTTCACATTTAAATGCTCAACATTGGTTTTCTAGTACCAGAAAAGAACAGACAAGTGAACATATTGATAAATTAAAAGAACGAGTTAAAAAAGCTGAAATTGATCTTTATGCTGAACTTGGAGGTACCGAGTTAAGTGTTGAAGATATTTTATATCTTAAACAGGGCGATATTGTTAAACTAAATAAAAAAGTTGATGATCCAATAGATGTAAAGGTTGGTAAAATGAAAAAGTTCAAAGCAATTCCAGGCAACTTTAATAAACATCATGCTCTTAAAATAGTTGGAGTAACAAATGAAGTTGTGGAGGAGGAAGGTGATTTAGATGAGTAATGGAAGTTCCCTATCACAGGAAGAAATTGATTCTTTAATTAATTCCGGTGATGATAGTAGTGATGAAGACAATGGAGTAGAATTAACAGAAGATCAGATAGATGTTATTGGAGAAATTGGAAATATAGCAATGGGGTCAGCTGCAACAGCCTTATTTACACTATTGAATAAAAAGGTAGATATTACAGCCCCAACTGTTGTTATAAGTTCATTTAAAGAAGTGGTAGAAGAATATACTCAACCATTTGTTCTAGTTAAAGTTGAATATGTTGAAGGATTAGAAGGATTAAATCTTCTAATTTTAGATTCAAAAGATGCTGCAATAATTGCAGACCTTATGATGGGTGGTAGTGGTGAAAATGTTGATGCTGATACAGAATTAGATGAAATTCATTTAAGTGCTGTAGGAGAAGCAATGAATCAGATGATGGGTTCATCTTCAACATCAATTTCTAATATTATTGATAAGGTTGTAAATATATCACCACCAGAACCAATTTTCGATGTTGATACTGATGAATTTGAAAATGATTATTTTGATAAAGAAGACCCTTTAATTGTAACTTCTTTTGATTTAAAAATTGGTAATTTAATAGATAGTAAGTTCAAACAGTTAGCACCACTTCAATTTACCAAAAAATTAATTAAATCATTACAGGAAAACAACGAAGGATTAACAGCAAAGACTGATAATTCAATGCAGTCTAGTGTTTCAGCTGAAGTTGCTGAAAAAAGTTCAAAAGAGAAAAAGGTTGAAAAAGAAAAAAAAGAAACTCAAAATGTTAAACAAACAGCTACAAAAACAAGTACAAATAAACAGTTAAAAAGTTCTGATAAGGTAGATGTTCAAGAAGCACAGTTCCCTCAATTTGGAGAAAAAGAAGGACAGGGATTACCACAAAACATGGAACTTCTAAAAGATGTTCCTTTAACTGTAACGGTTCGTTTAGGAAAATCCAAGATGACAATTAGTGAAGTACTAGATCTTGGAGAAGGATCAATTATAGAGTTAGATAAATTAGCTGGAGAGTTAGTTGATCTTTATGTAAATGGAAAATTGATTGCAAAAGGTGAAGTAGTTGTTATTGATGAAAGTTTTGGATTTAGAGTAAAAGATATTATAAGTCCTGCTGAACGGATAAGTGATATTTAAAGACCTTAAATATTAAGGAGATAGATATGAATTACACTTTTGAAATACTAAAAATAGGTTTTTATCTAATATTAATTGTTGGAGTAATCTATTATTTAGGAATGTTTTTTAAAAAGAATATTACAAAGGCTCAATCAGGAAGTCATCTTAAAATAATTGATAGGATTTATATGGGTACAAAGACAGGTTTATTATTAGTTGAAGTAAATGATGAAATACTATTATTAAGTCAAACTGAGAATTCTATTGAAAAATTAGATAAATGGTCTAAAGATGATTTTGATATAGATCTTGATGAGTTTAATAATAATACTACAGATAATACTGATAAGTTTAAAGATTTTTTTATGAAGTACTTAGGGAGGAACGATAGTGATTCCAAATAACAAACACCTACTTGCATTAATATTGATATTAATAATTGTATTTAGTTTTAGTATTAATATAAGTGCTCAGGAATTTAATATACCAGATATCAATCTAGATATATCATCTCCCAACCAAGAAGGTGAAGGTAATGACCTTGTTTTATCATTAAGAATTTTAGCTTTATTAACAGTACTTTCATTAGCTCCAGCAATTGTAATAATGTTTACTTCATTTACAAGGATAATTATTGTGTTTTCAATAATGAAACAGGCATTATCAATCAGAAATATGCCACCTAATCAGGTTTTAATAGGTCTTGCAATCTTTTTAACTATTTTTATAATGGCACCTGTCTGGCAAGCAGTTAATACTGATGCCTTACAACCTTACTTAGATCAAGAAATTAATATTGATCAGGCTTATAATAACACAGCAGAACCATTAAGAGATTTTATGTTCGAACAGACTGATGAAAACTCTTTAGCTTTATTTGTAAATATGGCTGAGATGGAACAACCCAATAATCAAGATGATATACCATTATATGTTTTAATACCTGCTTTTATAACCAATGAGATAAAGATAGCATTTCAGATTGGTTTTATGATTTATATACCTTTTTTAATGATAGATATGATAGTAGCAAGTATATTAATGTCAATGGGTATGATGATGTTACCACCAGTAATAATATCATTACCTTTTAAAATATTACTGTTTGTGTTAGTAGATGGCTGGCATTTAATAATTAATTCATTAGTACAGACCTTTTAAAGGAGAGAACTTAAGTGGACCAAAGTATAGTTATTGATATTGGAAGAAGAGCATTATATGTAGTTTTAACTGTGATTGCACCTGTTTTAGGTGCTGGCTTAATTACAGGATTAATTGTTGCTATTTTACAAGCAACTACTCAAATACAGGAACAGACTTTAGCTTTTGTTCCC
Source organism: Halanaerobiales bacterium (assembly GCA_041642015.1). Classification (GTDB taxonomy): domain Bacteria; phylum Bacillota; class Halanaerobiia; order Halanaerobiales; family M55B127; genus M55B127. The sequence goes on along the minus strand of JBEPXG010000036.1, from coordinate 1,542 downwards.
AAAATATTTGCAGTTTTAGCTTCAATAGCAGTCTTTGGACCCTGGATATTAAATACTGTCATTGATTTTGTAAATGAACTGTTTCAAAATATCCCTTTATATATATGATAGGATGACTATAAATGGCTGAAGAGTTACTTATGACAGATTTAATATATTTATTCTTTTTAATAATGGCTCGTTATATGGGTTTGTTTTTAATAACACCTATATTTAGTAGTAGAATTATACAAAATAGAGTCAAGATTATGATGTCGTTTTTAATGGCAGTTATTACATTTATGTTGATCTATCCAACGGCATCAATTACTGCTCCAACAACGGATTTAGGAATTATATTATATTTATTTAAAGAACTATCGGTTGGAGTATTTATGGGTTTTGTAATATATATCTTTTTTTCAGCTATTCAATTAGCTGGTCAGTTTATTGATTTAAGAATGGGATTTAGAATTGGTAATGTTGTTGATCCTTTAAGTGGAGCAAGTTCTCCGATTATAGGTCAGTTTTTAAATATATTCACAGTATTAGTATTCTTTTCAATAAATGGTCATTTAATTGTGATAAGAAGTTTAAATAGATCTTTTGACATTATTCCATTAGGGCAGATTAATATTACAAGTAATTTATGGCAGTTTCTTTTTAGAAGAGCAGCAGATTTATTTCTAATGGGTTTTAAAATAGCACTTCCTATTATGGGTACACTATTTATTGTTGATGTTTTATTAGGTTTTTTAGCAAGATCAGTACCACAAATGAATATATTTATAGTAGGTTTACCGTTAAAAATATTTATTGGTTTTGTATTATTAGTTCTTTCATTTCAAATTTTAATATATTATTTTTCAGATATATTAAATAATGGTTTTAATGAAATCATTCATATTATAAATTTGATTAGCCCAGGTTAATTTAATGGAGAGGAAATAAAATGGCAGATAATTCAACAGGTCAAAAAACTGAAGAACCTACCCCGAAGCGGAAACGTGAAGCAAGAGAAAAAGGACAGGTTGCAAAAAGTCAAGAATTAAATCAGGCTTTTACACTGTTAAGTAGTTTCTTTGTATTATATGTTATGTTTTCCGGAATGTTAGAATCGCTGATGAATAAAGTAACTCAGCTTTTAACCTTTAGTACTATTGAGCCAATAACTAAAGCTGGTGGTTATGAATTACCATTTAGCTAATATTGGTCATATTTGAACATTCATTAAATATGTTTTCCCATGGTTTGCCTTGTTTTTTTGCGTATTCAACAGTTGCATATGTTCCACCACTTTTGTTAGAATTCCAATAGCAAATTAAGGTTGTAGAACGATTAACAATCCATTCATTTCTTTTAAATAATTTCCATACAGCATATGGGCCCGGTGTTACAACTGTATATTTCCATGCATTTTTCATTAATTTAATATACTTTTCTTTTTCCTTTTTTGGCCATCTTTTAGTTTGGCCAATGCATGGTATTGCTGCAGCAAATGGAATATCGTTTTCTACAGCTGTTTCGGCGACTAACAAATCAAAACCTAAAGCCATACCAGTT
>JBEPXG010000035.1:0-9724 GCA_041642015.1 Halanaerobiales bacterium | reverse complement strand
TTTTTTTACAGTAGTTTTATTACTTAATGAAAAAATTGAAAGTGTAAAATCAATCTTATTTTTTATTGATTTTTTATCATCAGTAATCCCTATTTGTAAACCAGGTTCAATAATATTTGCCTGAATTCCATTTTTTAATGCATAGTCTAAAAGAATTATATTTCCATATTGTTGATCTATTCTACCACCAGTAGCTCCAATAATACTTATTTTATTAATATCATTTTCTTTACAATAATCAATGGCTAACTCACCATCTGTTTTATCTTTATCACTACTAAATTCATAGATTTCACCATTAAAATCATTTAATAGCTTTGAATCTCTATTTAGTGAATCAAAATCTCCTATTATTGTATTAGGTTCCTTTTGAGTAATCTCTTTTAAGAATTTGTATCCACCATCTACAGCAATTATATTATTATATGGTTCAATTAATTTTAGAAACTCTTTTTTATTGTCAGTAAATAATCCATTAAGAACAATTAGAGTTTCTTTCATTTAAAATCAACTACTTTCTAAAATGTTTCTGAATTTATTTAAATTTTCTTCGGGATTACCTTTAAATATAGTTGAACCACTAACTATTAATTCTGCACCTGCATCTACTACTTCTTTAATATTGCCAAAATTGATACCACCATCGATTTCTATTATTGTATCTGAATTACTTTTTTCAACCATTATTTTTAGCTTCTTTAATTTATCTAAAGAACTTTGGATGAATTTTTGTCCACCAAAGCCAGGATTTACAGACATTAATAATACTAAATCAACTTCATCAATTATATATTCTAATGTACTTAGGCTTGTTCCTGGATTTATTGAAACTCCTGCTTTACAACCTTCATTTTTTATCATTTGAACTGCTCTGTGAATATGGTTTGTTGCTTCAACATGTACTGTAATAATATCACTACCTGCTTTAGCAAACTCTTTGATATATTTTTCAGGTTCTACAATCATTAAATGGGTATCAAATATATGTTCACTCTTAGGTCTTATTGCTTTGATAATTGGAGAACCATAAGTTATATTTGGAACAAATCTTCCATCCATGATATCTAAATGAAGATATTTTGTAGAACTAACTTTTTTTACTTCTTCTTCTAAATTACTAAAATCTGCTGATAAAATTGATGGTGCAAAATTAACCATATATATCATCCTCTTTTTCTTTTAATTCTTCAAATATGTTTTTATAACTTTCATATCTTGATTTAAAGATTATATTTTCTTTTACTTTCTTTTTTACCTCACATCCGGGTTCATGGGTATGAGTACAAGTGTTAAATTTACATTTATTATTATATTCTTCAAACTCTGGAAAGTAATATCTTAGTTCATTAGATTCAATATTTTCTATATTGATACTACTAAAACCAGGAGTATCAACAATATATCCTTTACTAGAGAGAGGTATAAGTTCAACATGTCTTGTTGTGTGTACACCTCTTTTTAATTTACGACTAACTTCTTTTGTTGGAAGTTTAATATCTTCTACTATACTATTTATAAGTGTTGATTTACCACTACCACTAGGACCTGCAATTACTGATATATTATTTTCTAATTCATTATAAAGTTTATCTAACCCAATATGCTTTTTTGCACTTATAAAAAATGTTTTGTATCCAATTTCATTATATTTGGATAATTTTTCTTGATATACTTTTAAATCATCAACTAAATCCATTTTATTAAAAACTAATAGTGGTTTTAAACCAGATGATTCTGCCATCAAAATAAATCTATCTAATAACTTTTGATCTAAAGGAGGATCCTGAAGTGAGTGCATTAAAAGAACCTGTTCTACATTTGCCACCTTTGGTCTTGATAATAAGTTATTTCTCAATTTTACTTTTTCAACTATTTCATCTTCTAAATTTATAATTGCTATATCTCCGGGATATACATTTTTTTGTATTTTTCCTCTTATTCTACACTTGTGAACTTCACTATTAGTTTGAACAAAGAAAAATCCACCTAATGTTTTTGTTATAATTCCTTCCATTAAAAACCCCCTAATTAACTGTCTATTTCTTGTTCTTTTATTAGTTGACCATCTCTATATATTTTTAAAATTGTTGGACCGACACTATATATAGTTTGGTTTACATATTCACCTGGACTATGAGTTCTTTGATAAGCAATTTCTTCACCATTACTATCATTTACAACAATTTTAATTTCTTGCTGATCAGTACCAACTATATTAATTCCTATATTTGTGCTATGTTCTTCAAAACCACCATTATTAACAAGTCCTGTACTTATTTGTAAATTAACAGAAGAACCATCAGGCACTTCTTCTCCTCCAGTATATTCTTGACTAATAATTAGACCTTCATCATATCTTGTAGACTCATTATAAGAAAGCCTTCCTACTTCTAGTCCACTTTGCTGAATTAATTCAAATGCTCTATCTCTTTGTAAACCAATTAATGAAGGCATTAATACCATTTCAGGTTTAGGCCCTTCACTTACAGTTAATTTAATTGGATTATTAATTTCAATTTCACTACCTGGCTCTGGATCCTGTGATATGATGTGGTTTTCACTCAAAATTTCACTATATTCATAGTTTATTTCATCAATTTGTAATCCTAGATTTTCTATAATAACTTCTGCTTCTCGTAAGGGACGCCCGTTAAAATCAGGTACTTCTACTACCTTAGGACCTTTGCTGACAGTAACTAATATTTTCCGAGTTTGTTTAACTCTTTCACCAGAATGTGGTTCTTGTGTAACAATATAACCATTTTCTATATCATTATGAAAAACTTCTTCAGAAACCTCAATACTTAAACCCTGTTGACTTGCTATATCCTCTGCTTCAGATATTTCAGTTTTTGATAAATCAGGAACTTTAACTATTGGTACTTCTGTATACACTTTAAAAAAGTAAATAACACCAAAAACTGCAGCTGAAGCTAATAAGACTAATATAACTGTCCAAATAATAGCTTTCTTTAATTTATTAGATTTTTTGTTCTTTTTAGTATTATGATCTCTATTATTTGATATATTTTTAATATTACTCTCTTTTTTATCTTTAGTTTTATCATTTTGACTAATATCAGATTTTTTTAATATTTTGGTTTTATTATTATCCTCATTTATACTATCTTTATCTGTTACTTTATCATTAATTTCTATCTCTTTTAAGGTTTCAACAATTTCTTCCCTTAATTGAGCAGCATTTTTATGTCTATCTTTGGGATCTTTAGATAAAGCCTTCATAACTAATTTATTAACTTGAGTAGGTATAGATTTATTTATCTCAATCAAATCTTTGGGCTCTTTTTGTATATGCTTTAAAGCAACAGAAATAGGACTTTCTCCTTCAAAAGGAACTTGTCCACTAATCATTTCATATAATACAATACCTATTGAATAAATATCAGAATATGTATTTATTTCTTTGCCTTGAGCTTGTTCAGGTGAAAAATAATTAGCACTCCCCATGATGGTATCAGTAATTGTCATTGTTGAAGATGTAACAGCTCTTGCAATTCCAAAGTCAGTAACTTTAACTTGATTATTGTTATTTATTAAAATATTATGAGGTTTTATATCACAGTGAATGATATTATTTTTATGTGCAACTTCTACACCTGCTGTAACTTGATTAGCAATATCTAAAGCTTCCACAACTGAAAGTTTACCTCTTTGTTTTATTATACTTTTTAAATCTCTACCTTCAATATATTCCATGACAAGATAAAGGCTATTTTCACCTTCAACAATATCATAGATACTAACAACATTAGGATGAGTAATTTTTGCTACAGCTTTAGCTTCATGCCTAAATTTGTTAATAAAATCCTCATCTGATACAAATTCAGGCCTTAACATTTTTATAGCTACTTTTCTATCAAGCATAACATCCTTTGCTTCATAGACTAAAGCCATTCCACCACTACCAATTTGTCTTTCAATTTTATAACGATCATTTAATAGTTTACCAATCATTTTGACACCTCATATAGTTATATCCTACCCATTATTATAGTTATATTATCTTTTCCACCATTATGTAAAGCTTTTTCTCCAAGTATTTCAACTATCTCTTTTTCATTATCATATTCTTGAAATACTTTTTCGATGTTTTTAAATCGAATCATATCTGTAAGACCATCAGTACATAACATAATTATATCATTATTCTTAATATCTAAGCTATTTGACTGTATTTCTAAATCCTTATCCACACCCAAGGCTTGTGTAATAATATTTTTTTGGGGATGATCAAAGGCTTCATCTGGTTCAATTGATTTATTTTTTACTAAATCATTTACTAATGAATGGTCTGTAGTAATCTGTTTTAATATTTCATCATAAAGATATATTCTACTATCACCAACATGACCAAAATATAGCTTATTATTTATTATTATTCCTAAAGTTAATGTTGTACCCATATCTTTTAATTGATCATTTTTTTTAGAATGATCAAAAATCTTTTTATTGGCTTTTGTAATTACAGATTTTATTTGATCTAATATATTTTCATTAAAATTAAAAGTATAATCTTTTATGCTATCAATTGCAATACTACTTGCAACTTCCCCAGCATTATGTCCCCCCATACCATCAGCAACAGCCAATATATGATGGTTGTTTTCTGGTTCAAGTATTAAAAAACTATCTTCATTATTTTCTCTATTATTACCTATATTGGTAAAAACATGAAAACTCATCTTTAACCTCCATCTTTAAAGCTTGATCTCAACTGACCACAAGCCGCCATTATATTAGTACCTTTTTCAATTCTAATACTTACTGGTATATTTGCCTTATCTAACTCTTTTTTAAAACTATCAACTATAGATTCCTTAGGTCTTTTAATATTTAATTCCGGTACTGGATTAACCGGAATTAAATTCACATGAACTAATTTATTTTTTAATAAATTTATTAACTGTTGAATATGAACTTCATTATCATTAATACCTTTAATCAAGACATATTCAAAAGTTACTCTACGGTTAGTTTTATTAATATAATAATCAATAGCCTTAAACAATTCATCTAGGTTATACTTTTTATTAATTGGCATTAAATTATTTCTCAGCTTATCATTTGGTGCATTTAATGAAATTGCCAAACCTATTTGATCATTTTCATTAGCTAATTTTATTATTTTATCAACAATACCTGAAGTTGATATTGTCATTTTTCGCATACCTATATTTAGACCATTATTGTCATTTAATACTTTTACTGCACTCATTACATTTTCATAGTTTAAAAATGGTTCACCCATTCCCATAAACACAATATTGGTTATCTTTGGATTACCAAAACTCTTTTTGCTTATATCAATCTGAATTTTTATAATCTGTTCAATAATTTCAGCAGTAGAAAGATCACGGGTTAAACCATCTATACCCGTTGCACAAAATTTACATCCTATAGAACATCCAATTTGGCTTGATACACATATTGAATATCTGTTTTCATCTTCATATGGTAAAAATACACTTTCTACTAAATTATTGTCTTTAGTCTTCCATAAATATTTTTGGGTTCCATCTTCTGCAATTAATTTTTTGTCTAATTTTAAAGTATTTAACTTATATTTATTATTTATCTTTTCTACTAATTCTTTTGGAAGATTATTCATCTTTTTAAAGTCTAAAACTCCATTTTTATATATCCAGTTAAATATTTGTTTTGCCCTAAAAGACTGTATACTTTGTTCTTTAAATTCTTTTATCAATTCATCTTGAGTATAATTTAATATATTTTTATTAGTCATTTCTTCCCATTCCAAATAAAAGAACTATCCTTACTAAGTTAGCTAAAGCAACTAAAGTAGCAGATACATAAGTAAATGCTGCTGCTCTAAGAACCTTTTTGGCACCTTTTAACTCACTTGTGTTCAATATATTATTATTTTTAAGCATAGTTAATGCTCTAGTACTTGCATTGAACTCAACTGGCAAAGTTACAAGATGAAATACAAAAGCACCAAAAAACATTATAAAACCTAATGCAATTAAAAATTGTGTCTGAAGGAAAAATCCAATAATAGCCATTGGTAAGCCCCAACTAGAACCGATACTTGCTGCAGGAACTAGGTTGGCTCTTAATTTTAATGGCTTATATCCTTTATCATCTTGAATAGCATGTCCTGCTTCATGAGCAGCTACTCCTATCGCAGCTACTGAATTACTATTATATATATTTTCTGATAAGTTTAATACTTTTTTACTAGGATCATAATGATCAGTTAGATTTCCTTTAATTCTTTGAACATTTACATCATTAATACCATTTTCCTCTAATAGCTTTCTAACAATATCTGCAGCACTCATGTTAACATTTGTACTTATTTTAGAATACTTATTAAAAGTACTTTTAACTTTGTATTGTGCATACATAGCAATTATTAATACAGGTATTAAGATTATTATTGTAGGATCATAAAAAAACATAGATATCACCTCTCATATTTAAATATTACATATACTAATTATTTTTCGTTCTTTAACTTTTTATTATTTTCAATAGAATAACCTCTTAAAAAATCATCATACTTCATTCTTTTTTTTCCTGATAATTGTATTTCCATTAAATTAATTATATAATCTCCAGTTTGAACTAAAAAACCATCATTTGGATTAGCTTTAATAATAGTACCTGGCTGTTTATCACTTTTCTCTTTAGTTTCATCTATATCATATACTTTCAACAATTTAGAATCTAGATAAGTAAATGATCCCGGCCATGGATTCATTGCTTTTATAAAGTTATTAATATATTTGGCATTATTTGACCAATCTATTAAACCGTCATTTTTACTTAATTGACCAGTATAACTAGATTTATTATCATCTTGTTTAATTCTTTTTATATTATTTGGGTTATTAATAAAATCTAAAATTGTTTTCTCAAGCAATTCTGCTCCAGTTTCTGCTAATTTATCATGTAAGTTACCAGCATTATCAGTATCATTTATTACAACTTCTCTTTGGTCAATGATATCACCTGTATCTAAACCTTGATTCATAAACATAGTTGTAACTCCCGTTTTATCTTTTCCATCTAAAATAGCTTGTTGGATAGGGCTTGAACCTCTATATTCGGGTAATAATGATGCATGTAAATTAATACATCCGTATTTAGGTAATTCAAGTAATTCTTTTGACAATATTTGTCCATATGCTACAACTATTATTAAATCAAGATCTAATTCTTTTAATTTCAATAATGTTTTTTTACCATTAATGTTTTTAGGTTGCATAATATCTAGATCATGTTTTTTTGCATTTTTTTTAACTGGAGTAAATTTGACTTTTTTACCTCTTCCTCTTTTCCTATCTGGTTGTGTTATAACTGCTTTAATATTAATATTTTTATTATTTGATAAAGTTTCAAGGCTTGGTACTGCAAAATCAGGTGTACCGGCAAAAACAATATTCATTATAATATCACTCCACATTTTCTTCTTTGATTTCAATTGCTTTATCTACAAAAAGAACTCCATCTAAATGATCTATTTCATGTAAAAATGCTCGAGCTTTTAATCCTTCCAATTTATATTTTACTTTTTCACCATTTTCGTTTAGACCTTCAATGGTTGCTTTTTCAGCTCTTTTTACTAATCCTGTTTTATCAGGAACACTTAAACAGCCCTCTTCAGCGATAGAATCGCCTTCTTTAACAATTACAGCAGGATTTATTAAGATCCTTAAATCATCTTCTACCTTTACTACTATTACTCTTTGTAATATACCAATCTGTGGAGCAGCTAAACCTATTCCATCTGCTGCTTCCATTGAATCTATCATATTTTCAATTAATTCTTTTGTATTTTCATTTATTTTTTTAACTTCACTTGATTTACTTCTTAAAACTGGATCCCCAATTTTTCTTATTGGTAGTACAGCCAATTTTATCACCTCTTTTTAGTATTATAACATTGATATTGGATCTACATCAATATTATACTTCACATTTGTTGATATCTCTGTTAAATATTTATCTTTGAATTTCACTATAAATTCTTTACGTTTTTTAATATTTTCAAATTTAAGTAATAATTGAACCCTATACTCTCCCCTAATTCTTTCAATAGGAGCAGAAGATGGTCCAATGATTTTTTCAATTTGTTCATATTCTTTTATACTATTATACAACTTTTGAGCCGATTTTTCAGCATTCTTTTTATATTTATGTGCTAAGGTAATATTAATTAGGTGTTTAAAAGGAGGATATTTCAATATTTTTCTTAAACTTATCTCCTTTTCATAAAAATATTCATAGTTGTGTTCTTTAGCAGCTAGAATACTATAATGATCCGGATTATATGTTTGTATAAAAACTTTACCTTTTTTATTACCTCTACCTGTTCTACCGGCTACCTGTGTTAATAATTGAAAGGTTCTTTCAGCAGATCTAAAGTCAGGTAGATTCATTATTGTATCTGCTGTAATTACTCCAACCAAGGATATATTTGGATAATCATGTCCCTTGGCTACCATTTGAGTACCAATTAAAATATCTATTTCTTGATTCTCTATTTTATCTAATATTTTTCGGTGTGCTCCTTTTTTATTAGTTGTATCATAGTCCATCCTTACTACCTTAGCATCTGGGAATTTCTTTTTAACTTCATTCTCTATTCTTTCAGTACCTATTCCAAAATCTTTAATATATTTACTACTACAATTTGGACAATACTTTGGAATCTTTTTTGTATTTCCACAATAATGACATACTAACTGATTATTCTTTTTATGATAAGTCATAGAAATATCACAGTTATCACATTTAATTACTTCACCACAACTTCTACATAGTACAAAACTTGAATAGCCACGACGATTTAAAAATAATATTGCCTGTTCGTTTTTTTGTAATGTTTCCTTAAGACCAGTTTCAAGATATTCACTAAAGATAGAAGTGTTTCCTTTTTTTAACTCTTCTTTCATATTAATTATATTAACCGGTGGCATCTTTCTATCATCAATTCTTTTTGGTAATGATAAGTATTTATAATCTTTTTCTTTAGATTTATAATAACTTTCTAAAGAAGGGGTTGCAGAACCTAATACTAAATCAACATTGTTAATCTTCGCCCTTTTTTGCGCTACTTCTCTGGCATGATAATATGGATGAGTGTTTTGTTTATATGAGTTTTCATGTTCTTCATCAATAATTATAATTCCTAAATTTTTTACAGGTGCAAATATTGCTGATCTAGCACCGATTACAATCTTTGACTTACCTTTTTTGATATTTCTCCACTCATCATATCTTTCACCATCTGATAAACCTGAATGTAATACTGCTATTTCATCACCAAATCTACTATAAAATCTTTTCACCATTACGGGTGTTAAAGATATCTCTGGAACTAATAAAATTGCACCTTTATCTTTTTTTATTACTTCCTTGATTAGTTGAATATATACTTCAGTTTTTCCAGAACCAGTTACTCCATGTAACAGATATGTTTTAGTGCTTTCCTTTAATAAGTTACTTTTTATAATATCCAGTACTTCATTTTGTTTTTTAGTTGGTTTTAATTCTTCAGCCATCTGTAAATCGAAATCTTTATAGGGAGATCTATGTTCAATATATTATTTATACTCTAATATGTCTTTATCAACCAAACCATTTACAGAACCTCTATAGACTCCTAGTTTATCTAAAAGATCTTTAACTTTTTGTTTTTTATTATTATCTTTTATATAATTTAATATTTTATACT